>JALZFK010000063.1 GCA_030861585.1 Actinomycetota bacterium
CCCCCCCGCTTCTTTTACGGGTTTAAGACGATCTTGCCGGTTGTCTGGCGGCCTTCGAGGGCGTCGTGGGCCTCGCCGGCCTGTTCGAGCGGGTAGCGGGCGCCGATGGTGAGCTGGAGGTCACCTGAGGAAAGCCAGCCGAGCATCTCTTCCAGGCTCGGGCCGAAGAGCTCGGGGCGCGTCATGAGCCGGGGTAGGTAGAAGCCGGCGACTACTTGGTTATAAAGCATGAGGTCCATCGGCGTGAGGGTGCCCCGATCTCCGCTTGCCGACCCATAGACGACCATCCGTCCGAAGGCGGCCAGGCATTCGAGGTTCTTCTGGATAAAGTCGCCGCCGACCATCTCCAGGATCACGTCTGCGCCCTCGCCGTTGGTCGCCTCGAGTACCTCGTCCGGCCAGTCCTCCTCAGTATAGTTGATGAGGACGTCCGCCCCGAGGTTCTTCGCGAGGTCCAGCTTCTCCTGCGTGCTGGCGGTGGCGATGACCAGGCTGGCGCCCATGAGCTTAGCCATCTGCACAGCGTAGGTCCCGACGCCCCCGGCCGCCGCGTGGACGAGCACGCTCTCGCCTTCTTCGAGCATGCCAGAGGTTTTTAGCACGTGGTAGGCTGTCAGTCCCTGCAGAGGAATGGCGGCCGCCTCGTCGAAATCCATGCCGTCGGGGATTGGGATAAGATTTCGGGCCGGCGCCGCAACGTATCCGGCGTAGCCCCCGATGCCAAGCAGCGTTACGACCCGATCACCCTCGCTCACCTCTTCGACGTCCGCTCCGACCTCTGCGGCTACCCCCGCGACCTCCGAGCCGGGCACGAACGGAAGCGGGGTCTCCTCGAGGTACTGGTTCCGGCGACGCATGGTGTCGGCGTAGTTGACCCCAGCAGCCTTGACCTCGATGAGCACCTCGTCCTCGCTCGGGGAAGGTTTTTCGACCTCGACGAGGTCCAACACGTCCGACTCGCCGAACTCGCTGACCTGGATCGCCTTCATCTGGGGCATAACTCCCTCCTCTTCCGAGCCGACGTTCGTAGGCGCAAACTATACCCTACCCATCGCCTTATCCTCGACGCTCCAAAGCATTAGCCTCTTCTCCATCGTCTGGATGAATGTTATATACCGTCGAAATATGCTCGCCCAGGGGTGTTTTATCGGACCTATGATGCCAACTTCGGATCCGGTCCTTTTCATCGACGGGCGGCTTCCGGTCGCCGTTCGCCTCACTTCAGGCTTATCGGAGACTACCGCCAGGGGTCTGACCGGGGAGCCGGTGACCCCGACGAACTTCAAGGCGTGCAGGCAAAGAGGAAGGTGAAGCCGCCCTTGATGATTAGGCACAGCCCCGGCCACATGTTCATAACCGACCGCTTGAACGCAGAGTACGAAGGCTAACAAGAACGGCAAAACAAGCATTTTTGCCGTTCAGGAAGGAGGAGGAACAGCCTCAGAAGTTCGAAAGCCGGGGCCCGCTGGTGAGCGCTAACGTCCTCGAACCGCGTGGAAGTACGCGGATACCCGTCACAAAGTTCTGTTCGACGGGCCACAGCATGAAAAAACAACAGCTCCTATAATGATTCTCGGGAAGAGGAAACGTTTTTGCGGCTTTGGAGGTGACCGTGGCGGAGCAAAGCGGAGAGAATACCAGTAGGTCCGACATCAGGCAGGTCCTCGCGGCTAGCTTTATAGGAACGGCCATCGAATGGTACGACTTTTTCATCTACGGGACGGCAGCCACCTTGATATTCGGTCAGCTGTTCTTCAGCCCGAGTTTCAGCCCGCTCGCCGCCACCCTGTCGTCTGTAGCCACCTTTGCGGTCGGCTTCGTGGCCCGACCCCTGGGCGGCATAGTCTTCGGTCACTTCGGCGACCGGCTCGGTCGCAAGGCGATGCTCGTCCTCACGCTGAACATGATGGGTATAGCGACGTTCTTGGTCGGCGTCCTGCCTACGTTCGAGTCGGTCGGGCTCCTGGCCCCGATACTGCTTGTGGTGTTGCGCATAGTTCAGGGCCTCGGTGTCGGCGGCGAGTGGGGCGGGGCGGCCTTGATGGCCGTGGAGTATGCTCCCGAGAACAAGCGGGGCTACTACGGAAGCTGGCCCCAGATGGGTGTCCCGGCGGGACTCCTCCTCGCGAACGGGGTCTTCTTCGGCGCAGCGTCGTTCCTTCCCGAGGAGCAGTTCTTCACGTGGGGCTGGCGCATCCCGTTCCT
>JALZFK010000141.1 GCA_030861585.1 Actinomycetota bacterium
AGATCTATAGCCTCAGAAGGCTAGACGAAGAGGTCGGGGGAGATGTCTTTTCCCTACCGTTCTCCGTGCGGGTGCTGCTGGAGTCCCTGCTCAGGAACTGCGGCGGAAAGTTCGTCCACGAAGAGGACGTCGAGGCGCTCGCGAACTGGCCCGATTCGGTCGGGGGCGAGCTCCCGTACCTGCCGGCAAGAGTAGTAATGCAGGACTTCACCGGGGTGCCGGCGGTGGTGGACCTGGCGGCGATGCGGAGCGCCATGAGAGCGGTAGGGGGGGACCCGAAGAAGATCAACCCCCTGGTGCCTTCGGACCTCGTGATCGACCACTCCGTCCAGGTGGACGCCTTCGGCTCGGCGGCGGCGCTCCAGTTTAACGCCGAGCGCGAGTTCGAGCGCAACCGCGAGCGCTACGAGTTTCTGAAGTGGGGGCAACAGGCCTTCGACAACTTTACGGTCGTTCCCCCGGCGACCGGGATCATCCACCAGGTCAACCTCGAGTACCTCGCCAGGGTCGTCGAGGTCAAGGACGGCGTAGCGATGCCCGACACGCTCGTCGGGACCGACAGCCACACCACCATGATCAACGGCCTCGGCGTCCTCGGCTGGGGGGTGGGGGGCATCGAGGCGGAGGCCGTGATGCTCGGCCAGCCCTACTACATGCTCGTCCCCGAGGTGATCGGCTTCAAGCTGACCGGCGCCTTGAGGGAAGGTGTCACCGCCACGGACCTCGTCCTCACCGTGACCGAGATGCTCCGCGCCCACGGCGTCGTCGGTAAGTTCGTGGAGTTCTACGGCGAGGGCTTGAGCAAGCTGTCGCTGCCCGACCGGGCGACCATCGCCAACATGGCCCCCGAGTACGGGGCGACCTGCAGTTTCTTCCCGGTGGATACCGAAACCGTCAAGTACCTTTTGGGCACGGGGCGCGACGAGGAGCTTGCCGACCTCGTTGAGCTCTACACGAAGGAGCAGGGGCTATTCCGCACCGACGAGACGCCGGACCCGCGTTTCACCGAGTCTTTAGAGCTCGACATGAACGCTGTCGAGTCGAGCCTGGCGGGGCCTCGTAGACCGCAGGATCGGGTAGCCCTAGGCGATATGCAGCACGCCTTCCGGCAGGCCTTGGCGGAGATGGTCGGCTCGGAGAACGGGGGACCTCCTGCCGGTGGTGCGTGGAACCAGTACGGCGGCACGTACGGTGGCGCCGGCTCCGACGGATCGAGCTACACCTCGAACGATACCGAGTCGTACCCGGCAAGCGATACCCCGGCGGAGGCCGCGGGCGTGACGGGCGAGGGGGAACCGGATCCCACGACGCGCGGCGCTTCCCAACCCGGTTTGGTCGAGACGGCGCCCGAGGACGTGGGGGAGATCGTAACCGTGACCCTCGACGGCGAGGAGGCGCGCATCGAGCACGGCTCGACGGTGATCGCCGCTATAACAAGCTGCACGAACACGAGCAATCCTTCGGTGATGATCGGGGCCGGCCTTCTGGCTAGAAAGGCCGTCGAAAGAGGGCTCTCGGTCGCGCCGCACGTCAAGACGAGCCTGGCCCCGGGTTCGAAGGTGGTCACGGAGTACCTCGAGACCTCGGACCTCTTGCCGTACCTCCAGAAGCTCAAGTTCGACGTCGTGGGGTACGGGTGCACGACGTGCATCGGTAATTCGGGGCCACTTCCGGAGGAGATTTCGGAGGCCGTTGCGGAGAACGATCTCGTCGTGGCCGCCGTCCTCTCGGGCAACCGCAATTTCGAGGGGCGTATAAACCCGGACGTCCGAGCCAACTACCTGGCTTCTCCGCCGCTGGTCGTCGCCTACGCCCTGGCGGGTACGGTGGATGTGGATCTCACTAGCGACCCGCTCGGGTACGACGTAAACGGCGAACCGGTGTACCTCAAAGACATCTGGCCGTCGCAGGAAGAGGTGGCGCGCGAGATCGAGTCGGCCCTAGATCCCAGCCTCTACAAGGATCAGTACGCCAACGTCTATACGGGCAACGAACGGTGGAACGCCGTCGAAGTTCCCTCCGGCGACCTCTACGAGTGGGACCCCGACTCCACCTACATCCAGGAGCCCACGTTCTTCAAGGACCTCTCCCCCGAGCCCGAGGAGCTTAAGGACATCACCGGCGCTCGCGTTCTCGTCAAAGTCGGCGACTCCGTGACCACCGACCACATCTCGCCGGCCGGTGCGATCCCTTCCAAGAGCCCAGCCGGGCAGTACCTCATCTCCAAGGGCGTCGATCCCAGGAACTTCAACTCCTACGGCTCGCGGCGCGGCAACCACGAGGTGATGGTGCGGGGCACCTTCGGGAACATCCGCCTAAGGAACCAGCTCAGGCCCGGCACCGAGGGCGGGGTGACGGTCCACTTCCCGGACGGCAAAGAAACCACGATCTACGAGGCTTCGACGCGTTACCAGGAAGAGGGCGTGCCGCTCCTCGTGCTGGCGGGCAAGGAGTACGGTACCGGCTCCTCACGCGACTGGGCGGCCAAGGGATCGTTCCTCTTAGGGATCAGGGCCGTCATCGCCGAGAGCTTCGAGCGCATCCACCGCTCCAACCTCATCGGGATGGGAGTACTCCCCTTGCAGTTCATGCAAGG
>JALZFK010000146.1 GCA_030861585.1 Actinomycetota bacterium
AGCGGGCGGCGGCGTTCGGGTTCGAGGCGATGAACCCGGGCACACTGTACCGGACCCTGAGGCAGATGGAGAAGGACGGCGTCGTGAAGAGCAAGTGGGAGACGTCCAAGGGGGGGCCGGCGCGCAGAATGTATTCGATCACCGAGGCGGGGGAGGCCTACCTGGACTTCTGGGCCGAGGCGTTGGAGCAGTACCGGCGCAACGTGGACACCTTCTTCCGTTTGTATACCGGTCGTCCGTCGCGAACCGAGAAAGAAATAGGGGACGAGTAGTGGCGGCTCCGGTCTATGGTTGGGGCGAGCGGTTTGTGGGAAAGCGCGAGAAGGGTGGCGGATTACCAGGAAAGCTTCGGGGTGCTAAGAACGTTACAGGTTATCGGCGAGGTCTCTCCGTAGAGCGTGCGCCACGGAAGCACCAGACTGACGGTCGTACTGGTTTAGAAACCCTGTGCGCAGGGTAGGATAACAGGTTAGCATAGAACCCGAGGAGGTAGTCGATAGCTATGGACCAACAGCAGCAGAGGCAGATCAACGAGGCGGCCGAGAAGTTCGCCGATGCCGTAAGGGAGTCCTACCAGGCGGTGGCCGACCGCGGGCGATCAGCCCAGGAGCTCAACGCCGAGCTGACGCAGAACTTCTTCAACAGCGTCATCAACAACCTCCAGTCCCAGGCGGAGGGGAACCGACAGATGACCGAGCAGCTGGCCGAGCAGCAGCAGCGCCAGCAGGAGGCCACACAGGCGCTCACGCAGGAGTCCGTTAACTCCTACATGGACTTCATAAACTCTATGTTCTCGTTCTACCAGGGGAGTGTGGAGCAAGCCCAGAGCCAGACCAGGCGAGTCCGGCCGTAACCGCGGACAAACGTTTCGGGAGGCCGGGTCTAAACGCCCGGCCTTTCTTGTGCCTTGGTTCATCTGACCTCGAAAGGGTATATTGGCCCCGAGGAGTAGTGAGTAGTAGAGGCCGCGCCATGCGCGCTGCGTAGACGAGACCGGAAGGGGCTGAGAGCAGTGGCGGAAGCATCGCAGAATCCCGCAGAGGTAGGTATGAAGGCTATGCAGGACGTGGTGGGTGGGGCCGTGGCCGCCCAGCAGCGCAGCATGGGGCTTGCCCAAGAGTGGGCGGAGAGCGTGATCGAGACGTATAGGAGCCAGGCCGAGAGCTACCGGGCTCTGACGGACGCCACGAGGGCTTCCATGGAGGCCCTGGAGAGGACGCTCAAGAGCCAGGAGGAGACCAACCGGGCCATCAAGGAGAGCCTCGACGCGTACCGCAACGTCCTTGAGAACGCGAGCGAGACGCAAGAGCGGAACATGCAGCTCGCCCAGAGCTTCTTCGACGACGTCGTAGAGACGCTCCGAAGCCAGCTCGAGAGCAGCCGCTCGCTCCTGTTGGAGCCTGCCGCCAGGCAGCAGGAGTTCTTCCAAAACGTCACCCAGGAGTGGATCGATGCCTACGTAAGGCTCCTCAACGCCCCGCTCGAGTTCTACAGGGCCAGCGTAGAAGGGGCGACCGGTAGAAGAGAGGAAGAGTAGCGCGGTAGGCCGCAGGTCATTAGTGCCGTTACGCTCTTTGTTTTAGCGTACTATAAGGTGTAGGATATCGCGTAGGTGGTAAATACCCCCATATACGTGGAAACGGAGCAGAGGAGGATTAATGAGCTTCGCCAACAACGGCACGGAGATAGTAATCTCCACACCCTTGAGGACGGCCATCGGTACCTTTGGTGGATCTCTCAAGGACGTACCCGCCGTAGACCTCGGTACCACGGTGGCTACGGAAGTCCTTAACCGGGCGGGTCTCGAGCCCGACCAGGTCGACCAGGTGATAGTGGGCAACATTCTCATGGCCGGCCAGGGCATGAACCCCGGACGCCAGGTTGGGATAAACGCCGGGGTTCCACCGGATAAGCCCGCCCTGACCCTAAATAGGATGTGCGCCTCGGGATTGCAGGCCATCGTCTCGGCGGCCCAGGAGATAGCTCTGGGGGACGCGGACGTAGTTCTGGCCGGCGGCATCGAGAACATGGATAAAGCGCCATTCTTGCTGCAGAACGGGCGTTACGGCTACCGGATGGGGCTACCGGATGCCAAGATCCTGGATCACATGGTCTACGATGGGCTGTGGGACGTCTTCAACGACTACCACATGGGCATGACGGCCGAGAACGTCGCCGACCAGTACGGCATAAGCCGTGACGAGTGCGACGAATACGCCGCGCGTAGCCACCAGCTGGCCCAGAAGGCCACGGAGGAGGGCTACTTCAAAGAGCAGATCGTGCCGATAGAGGTCCAGCAGAAGAAGGAGACCGTCGAGTTCGATGCGGATGAGCACATCCGCTTCGATGCGACCAAGGAGGGCATCTCCGAGCTTCCGCCGTTCTTCAGGAAGGACGGGATACACACGGCCGCCAGCTCCAGCGGGGTCAACGACGGGGCGTCGATGATGATCGTCACCAGCGCCGACAAGGCCGAGGAGCTTGGGATTCCGGTGGCCGGGAGGCTCGTTTCGGCCGCCGTGGCCGGGGTCGATCCTTCGGTCATGGGTATAGGGCCCGTGCCCGCTACCCGCATGGCCCTAAAGAAGGCCGGGCTCTCGATAGACGACATGGACGTCGTCGAAGAGAACGAGGCGTTCTCCGCGGTTGCCCTCGCCGTTAAGCGGGACCTGGAGATACCGGACGACAAGCTCAACCCCGTAGGTGGGGCAATCTCCATGGGCCACCCGATAGGGGCCACCGGGGCCGTCTTGACGACCAAGATCCTGCACCACCTCCACCGCATAGGTGGCCGCTACGGCCTGGTCACCCTCTGCGTCGGCGGGGGCATGGGCATCGCCGGTATCTTCGAGGCAACCTCGTAGAAGAACAAACAGATCACCCGGCCTACGAGGGCTCGGGAAGAAAAAGGAGGTGGCCGTGCCGCCACCTCCTTTTAGCGTTGTTCGGCAGGGTCGCCGCAGAAGCCTCGGTTTCCGAAAAGGCTACGCGGGTGGGATCTGCCCGGGGACCCGCTAACGGTCCTCCGAGCCTTCCGCCGGTTGTTCGGGGAAGAGGTCTACGGAGACGAGCTTAATGTCCTTCTCCCGCCGCTCGTTCTCGGGAAGCCCCAGGTCGCGCAGTACCTGGAGCATGCCCCGATTCTCGGGTAGGACCATGGCGTCGAAGCTTTGGACGTTCCTCTCGCGGGCGGCCTCGATGAGGGCGAAGGTCAGGCCGTGACCTAGGCCATAGCCCTGAAAGCGATCCTCGATAAGGGCGGCGTACTCGGCCCGATCCGTTTCCTCCTCCCGGTCGTAGCCTACGACGGCCACGATCTCCTCCTCGTCCTCCGGGTCGAGCGCGACGAGCGCGTACCGGTCTACGCCGTCCACTTCGGCGAAGTGTCGGGCCTTCTCGTCGTCGAGTTCCTC
>JALZFK010000176.1 GCA_030861585.1 Actinomycetota bacterium
ACGGCGGCGGTAGAGGAGATCCTGGCGGGTGAAGGAGAGTTTCAGGTCTCGCAGGTGAAGAAGGACACCATCGAGGGGGGAGGGTTCCGGATCTCGGACATCTTCCTGATGATCAGCTCGTTCGCCATCCTCGCTGGGATACTTCTGATCATCAATATCTACACCATGCTCGCCGAGGAGCGCAAGAGCGAGCTTGGGATCTTGAGGGCCGTTGCCCTTAAACGCGCCGAGTTGGTGCGTCTCTTCGTCTACGAGGGCTACGCCTACAGCCTCCTTTCCTCCTTCTTTGGGGCGTTCGTGGGCCTCGGCATCGCGGCGGGCCTCGTGTGGGGCATCAACCGGGCGACCACGATCTTTGCCGACTTGTTCAACAGGGACTTCTCCATCCCGTTCCACGTCGAGCCGGCCTCGCTCCTGGTCGCCGCCTCTTCCGGGCTCCTCATCACCTTCCTCGCCGTCTTCTTTACCAGCCTCCGCATCGGCAACTTGGGCGTCGTCGCCGCCATACGCGACCTTCCGGAGGAGAAAGACCCGCAACGCAGTAAGCGCCGGCTCGTACTGCAAGGCTCTTTGCTCGTCGCGGGCCTCGCTATCGCCGGCGCGGGATTCCTGGTGGGAGGTGACTATTCGCCGGAGTCCGTGCTCGAACTCAGCGGTTATCTTCTGCTCCTCGGGCCCGTTCTCGCTGTGTTCGGGCTGGGCTTCATCCTCTCACGGCTCTTCCCGGCGCGGCTCGTCTGGACGGTCGTCGGGGCGGGGGTATTGGCGTTCGCGTACTTCGCGAACGAACTCGAGGCGGTGGCGCGGGCCAACGAGGAGAGCCCAGCCATGTTCTTCGTCGAGGGCGTCTTGATGGTGCTCGGGGCGGTCTTGCTCGTGGCGTTCAACCTTGGCCTCGTCTACGGTGTCTTGCGCGGGGTGATGCGCCCCGTGCCGAAGCTCGCGCCCATCTTGAAGATGGCGACCGCCCACCCGGCCTCCAGGCCCGCCCGCACCGGCTTCACACTCGCGATGTTCGCGCTTATCCTGTACGTGGTCACCGTGAGCTCTATCTTTTCCAGCACCCAATCAGCCGCCTCCGAGCGCAACCGCGACGAGCAACTCTCCGGCTATGACGGGGCTGTCCAGGCTGGTCCTGTCGCCCCCGTAGATGACTTCGACGCCAAGGTGGAGGAAAACGATACTCTGCGGGCGGCGATCACCGGCAGCGATCGGCTCGTCGCTGGCGGGGCCGAGTTGCCTGAGTACAGGGCGGCGGACTACGTGACCTCCTCCGGACCGCCGATAGGCAGGGCGGCGCCCGGAGCGAACGTCGCAGAGTACATCACGTACGTGCCGGACGACTTCCTCTCCGGCACGACCGACGAGCTAGAGGAGCGCTCCCCGGAGTATGCTTCGGACCGGGAGGCGTGGGAGGCCCTGAGGAGGGACCCCGTCCTGGCGATACTCACGTTCCCTTACAACGGCAAGGGTAACTTTCTCGCCCGCCCGAAGCTCGGTGCGGGGGATACGCTCCGGTTGCGAGATCCCTTCTCCGGCGAGGAGGTCGAGAAAAAGATCGTAGGTAGGGTCAGAGACCCCGGCGGGTTCTCTTTGGGCGTGGTCAACGGTGTTCTAGTGGGCGAGAAAGCGGAGGGAGAGCTCGCTAACCTTCAGACGCAGGAGACCTTTCTCTTGCGGGTGGACCAGCGGGCCGACACGACGGCGGTCGGGCGGGAGCTAGAGAAGGAGTTCGCGCCCAGCGGGGCGCAGAGCTTCCTGCTCGACGATATCCTAGGGCGGGGGCAGCGGTTTATGGACACGTTCGTGCAGATCGTGCAAGCTTTCTTAGCCTTCGGGCTCGTAGTTGGGGTGGCGGGGCTCGCGGTCATCAACGCCCGCGCCGTCCACGAGCGGCGGCGTGAGATCGGGGCTTTGAGATCTTTAGGCTTTACGAAGGTCATGATCGGCTGGCAGTTTGTCGTCGAGAGCTCTTTTATCGCGTTGCTCGGGATCGTCCTCGGCGTCGCCGTCGGCGCTTTGGGCGGCTACAATCTGTTCAGCGTCACAGTGCAAGACCCCGACGCTCAATTCGTCTTCCCGTGGTCGCAGATGCTCGTTATCGGTCTTCTGGTCTGGGTAGCAGCGCTCATTTTCACCATTGTCCCGGCCGTGAGAGCCTCCCGGGTGCCGCCCGTCGAGGCCCTCCGGTACCCGGGTTAGGAGGTAAGTTACGGTTTGAGCACGAACAACGATGACGCGGGAGGACTGGGTAGGTCCTCCGTGGGGCGTCTGCTCGAAGGGATGCGACGCCGGAAGGGCCTCTCCCTGCAAGAGGCAGCCCGAGAGACGGGCGTCTCGGTTCATCAGCTGGCGAACCTGGAGAACGGGCAACACGAGTTGCCGACCGACCTCAATTACGTCCGCCTCTTGCTCCGGGTATACGCCGACTATCTCGACCTAAACGACGTAGGCTTCCCCCGATGGGAGAAAGACCTAATGGGGAGTCACGACACGGGATCTGCAGGGATAGTGGTGGCCCGCGGGGTACACAAGAGCTACAAGGCCGAGGAGTACATCGTCCACGCTCTCAAGGACGTGAGCCTGAGCGTGAAGAAGGGCTCCCTAGTCGCCATCATGGGTCCTTCGGGCTGCGGCAAGACCACGCTGCTAAACATCCTCTCCGGCCTCGACGAGATCGACGGCGGTGAGATCTTTATAGCCGGCGAGCCGCTACACGCCATGGACGACGCCCGCCGCACCGAGTATCGCGCCCGCCACATGGGCTTCGTGTTTCAGGGCTTCAACCTCATGCCCGTACTCTCCGCCGTCGAGAACGTCGAGCTACCACTCCTAGTCGGCGGCGCCCGCTCAGGAACCGCCCGCCGTCGCGCCCTGGAAGTGCTCGAACGGGTCGGGCTGGGAGACCGGGCCTACCACCGTCCCAACCAGCTCTCCGGCGGCCAGCAGCAGCGGGTGGCCATAGCCCGCGCGCTCGCGGGCGACCCGGCGATAGTCTGGGCCGACGAACCCACAGGCAACCTCGACTCCGATACCTCCAAGGAGGTCCTCCACCTCCTGCTGCAGCTCAACCGCGAGAACGAGCAGACCTTTGTCGTGGTAACCCACGACCCCACGATTGGTGAGCTCATGGACCGGATCGTCCGGATGGAGGACGGTCAGATAATGGGGCACGGCCGACCTGGAAATCTATAACTTCGGGGCCTCTTCAAGCATTGCTGAGGCACCAACGGGTGGCGGTGTTGGGGAAGTCGCTTTCTAGCCAGGCGTACGCCGTTTCGGGCCTGAGCAAATACCAAACCACTTCGTTGCTGGCTTCACCGACGCTATCCCGTATTTGGCTTGGTAGGCTGCATCCACGGTAGCGAGCAATGCCCTGTCTGTGACTTCTTCGACCATGCCCTCGATGATGACCACGTCATCACCGCTCTCTAGGTGTACGGTGAGCGCCGGGTTCGTCGCCAAATTACGCCCCTTGCGCGAACCTCGGCTCGTGCCGAAGTAGAGCGTCCCTTCGACCCATACGCCCAAACCGGCGTTGCGTGCGGCCGGACGGACGGCGGCATGGTCGACACCCAGTAGTTGCGCGCCCCCGCCATCCGCTCGGCCACGCGTTCCCACGAGAGCATGCCCTCTTCGCTCCCGGAGATGCCGTAGTCTGACCCCATGCGGGGCCGAGTCGGTTCGGGCTCCGAAAGTTTGCGTACGCGCTTCTGCTCCGACAACTGCACCCCCGGTAACTCTACCCCGTAGACTCTTACGAGAGTACTCTACAGCATAGATTTCGCCAAGAAGGTATGCAAAGGCATGCAGATCTGGAAGGCCAAAGCCGGGCGAGCCCCTCGTTCGCGAGCTGATCCGCCCGAGTTGGTGAAGGTCTAGAGTTTAGGATAAGGCAGGCCTCGGCAGTCGAATTGCGGCGCGGATCTCTTAGGGCTACAGCTACTCGGCTTGGTCGGGCTCGCCCGACCAGGAGGTGACGATCGCGGCTACTTTCTCCGTGTTCAGGTAGACCGCGCCCTCTCTTCCGTCATCGGTCGTGAAGAGGAGGTTCGCCGATATCCCGACGGTGGGATCCTTGATTATCCTCCTCATAGTCTGGTCGACGGGTAGTTCCCTCTCGTTGCCCTGGTCGTTCGTGTGTATCTCTCTTGCCTTCGCGCGCATGTCTTTGACCGTGAGATCTATGGGCTGTTCCCGGTCGTTCGTGTATATCTGTACGCGTATCACCTCGGTCCCCCTCACCTCTAGCTCGCCAAGTATGTTACCACAGCAAAAGAGAGGGCCGGTTATTTCTTAGCTCGGCGGTTCTTTGTGCCCTCGAAGGCTTGAAGGTTTTAGGAATCATAAAAGTAGCCAAGGCGAAGTTTTGACGTGAAGTGGCGACAACGCAGGGTTTTGCGAAAGCTCCGTTCCTGGTTTACCGGGTCCTACGCCGTCTGATAGAGGTCCAGATCGGCCTTCATGACCATCTCTTCGAGGTCGCGGTGGAGGTGGAAGCCAGCGTTCCTGCTGACGCGCTGCATAGCGCGGTTCTCGAAGAGGATGTCAGCGGTTATGCGACTCAGGCCCTCAGCGCGGGCGACCTCGAGGAGCTTGCCGACCAGGCTCGTACCGAGCCCCTGGCGCTGGAAGCGGTCGCTTATGAGCAGGGCGAACTCGGCCTCGTCCGGGACTGCGTGGTTCCTGCTCAGGCGTCCTACCCC
>JALZFK010000181.1 GCA_030861585.1 Actinomycetota bacterium
CGCGGCTACCACGTCATGAAGGGCTACTACAAGATGCCCGAGAAGACGGAAGAGGTAATAGACGAGGACGGCTGGCTCCACACCGGCGACTTGGCCACGATGGACCAGAACGGGTACGTGAAGGTAACGGGCAGGACGGACGACATGATTATCCGCGGCGGAGAGAACATCTACCCGCGGGAGATAGAGGAGTTCCTCTACACCCACCCGGAGATCTCCGACGTCCAGGTCTACGGCGTGCCCGACGAGAAGTATGGCGAACGGGTCGCCGCCGCCGTAATCTTGAAGGAAGATGCTTTCCTTACCGAAGAAGACGTCAAGGAATACTGCCGGGAGAATATAGCCCGCCACAAGGTCCCCGAGTACGTGGACTTCGTCGAAGAGTTCCCGATGACGGCGAGCGGTAAGATCCAGAAATTCAAGCTTCGAGAGGCCGCCGTCGAGCGCCACAACCTCGTCGAGACCGCGTAAGGGCAGGAGCTTCGTTAGCCGGTCCCGGGACCCGGGCCATCGGTGATGAGCTGGCGTTCCACAGGCCTCGTGGCGGAGAACGAAACAAAGCCATTTACCCTCGCATAGAAGCCTACCTACGATCCGCACGAGATATTCGCACGGAGGCCCCGGGCTCGAGAAGAAGCCCCGGCGGGTGGACCCCACGCTCGCCACGGCCGCTCGCGGCGCATTAGAGGATACGAACAAGCAAGGCTGCTTCAGCTTCAGCCGCAACTCCCCTCAAGGCGAGAGCAGGGGCGGGGGCTTGGGTTACGACAAAGCGGCCGGCGAGAACCTGGCCCGGGGTTCGGGCTCCTCTGGGAAGCCAGGAAGCCGCTTTAAGGCCTGAATCGAGGGTGAAGGGCACAGGCTGAGATCGTCAACGAGAACTATGAACAGGTTGGGGTGGGGGTGATAAAGGGCAAGAAGGGCGCTAAGGAGCAGACCTTTTACACGCTCGACTTCCGAAGCGAGAAGAATGGGTAGATACTAACAACTCGCAGCTCGCGCTGCCTGCGACCACTACTACTAGGCAGTGGGGGCTTAAGCGCTTGTGCGTAGATAAAGAGCTTCAGAAGGCCGCCCGCGCTTACTCCAAGTAAGTGAGCAAGACGGGCTACTTCTCTCGCAAAAACCAAGCGGTTTACTTATCGCCGGCGGTGAGTGGCGGGGCGACTCTATAAAAGGTTTTGTACGCCTTCGAAACCTTCCGAGGGCGCGCTGCTCGGTTGGGTCTCGCGAACTGCTATGATTGGAGCTTGTACAAGGGAACAGGAGGCCCAAGATCATGACCGATACGCGCCTCTCACGCGAGTCCGACGGCTTCCGAGGAGCGGTGCGAGAGCTCGTCGAAGGCGTGCTGGAGCCACTTGCCGACAGGACGGACGAAGAGGCCCGTTTTGACATTGAGGCTCTCGAGGAGACGGCGCGCACGGGCCTCCTCGGGCTCGTAACCTTCCCCATCCCCAAGGAGCACCGCGGCACGGGCAGCGATTGCCTCCCCTACGCCATCGCCGTCGAGGAGATGGGCGACGCCCGCGCTTCGACCAGGCTCTCTTACGCCGCCCACACCTCCCTCGCGACGATGGCGAGCGGGAAGACCCAGAAATTCCAGTTTAGGGAGGCCGCCGTGGAGCGTCGCGAGTTCCTCGAGACCGCCGACACGGCGTAGGGAGCCAAGGCGTCGTGCCCTCCTTGTACGCGCTCAACCTCTTCGACCTGGTGGACAACGACCTCTACCGGCAATACTCGCGGCGATCGGCGAGCGCCGTGGGCAAGCACGGTGGCAGGGTCTTGGCCCTCGGCCGTCTGGAGAGCGTCCAACAGGGCCAGCCGGGCGTGCAGCCGCGTCGGGCAATGGTACTCGTCGAGTGGCCCTCGCGGGAGGCGTTTGAGGCGTTTTTGGAAGATCCCGAACACGCGGATCTGCACCCTTTGCGCGAGCACGGGACGCGCAACTACCTGTGGTGGACCTACGAGCGCCTGGAGGACCTGCGGCCCTTGCTGGCGGGCTCCTCCAAGCCGGATAACGGGG
>JALZFK010000196.1 GCA_030861585.1 Actinomycetota bacterium
CAGCTCTTGACGCACGAGGAGGAGATCCAGCTCTCGAAGGCCGCCAAGGCCGGTGAGGCGAAGGCACGAAGGCGCCTGATCGAGAAGAACCTCAGGCTGGTGGTCTCGGTGGCTAAGAAGTACCGCGGGTATGGGCTGCCGTTCGAGGACCTCATCCAGGAGGGCAACATAGGCTTGATGAGGGCCGTGGAGAAGTTCGACCCCAACCAGGGCTGCCGCTTCTCGACGTACGCGATCTGGTGGATAAAGCAGGCGGTGCAGCGGGCGGTGGCCGACAAGGGACGTACGATCCGAGTCCCCGTGCACATGGGCGAGAAGATCAGGAAGGTCTCCAGGGCCTACAACGAGCTCTCGATGGAGCTCGAGCGCGAGCCGACCGAGGAGGAGGTGGCCGGGCGCCTGGGGTGGACGGCGGAGGAGGTCAGGGTGGCGGTGGAAGCGACGCCGGATGCCACAAGCCTCGATCGGCCAATGTCCTCGGAGGACCCCGCCTCTCAACTTGGTGATTATGTAGAGGACGAGCGAGCCTCGGATACGCCAGACGAAGTGATGCGCGAGATGGAGAAGGCGGACCTCAAGGAGGCGATCGATCGTTTGCCGGAGCGGGTAAGGTACGTCTTGGTCAGGCGATATGGCCTCGATAACCGCAACCCGGCCACGCTCGCAGAGCTCGGCGGTGAGCTGGAAATCTCACGCGAGCGGGTCAGGCAGCTCCAAAACCAGGCAGAGCAGATCCTAAAGGTCGGAGGGTTCGTCGAGCGGCTACGGGCAGGGCTCAACAAAGGCCGTTAGGGGTTACCATATATCTAGTGAGCCTCCTACAATGGTTCTGAGGTACTTCGCGACCGTGGCGTTCTAAACCGGTTCTTCCAGGGGCTACTCCCTCACATGAACCGGCCAGATACCGAAGGCGACGATCCGGGAGGGGAGGTCGCGCAGGACCGGCACGCGGAGCAGCAGGCGCAAGAACGCCGGGGGCGTGAACGGCCGATCCGACGCGAGCGCGGCGCTCAGCACACGGTTCTGGATCAGGGCCTGGAGCCTTTGGATGATCCTGGTCGGCCACTCGCGCCGGCGCTGCACCGCTGCCAGGTGGCTCGGGTCCAGGTCTTTGAGCTGCTTCTGGCTGGTCTCGAGCGGTCCGGAGAGCACGTTCGCGGCGACCACGGCATCCTGGATGGCGTAGTTGATGCCCACTCCGCCGACCGGAGACATCACGTGGGCGGCGTCACCAATCAAGAGCAGGCCTGGACGATACCACTTGGGGCACCGGCTCGACTCGACCGAGAGCAGGGATACCTGCTTCCAATCTTTGAGATGCTCCATGCGGTCGGCAAAATCTGGCATCAACTCGGCGTAGGACCGCCGGAGCGTCTCTATTCCGGCGGCGCGCAACTCCGGGTAGGCACCCTTCGGTATCACGTAGCCGGCCTGCCAGTGGTCGAAGCGGTCGAGCCGGATCGCGATTTGACCCCGGCCGATCCGCCCGAACGTGCCCTCGGCGTCGTCCGGCTCACGGGGGAGGCGGAACCAGAGGACGTCCATCGGCGGCGAGGTCTTGATGGGCTCAAAGCCCGCCAGGCGCCTTACGCGCGACCCTCGCCCATCGGCGCCCACCGTGAGTAGCGCCCGCACCTCGTGGATGCTGTGGGAGCCGTCCTGGTCGCGCCTGTCGTAGCGAACGCCCCGGATCACGCCATCCTCTTCGACGAGCTCCCGCACCCGCGCCCCCATTATCAGCCGGAAGTTGGGATGGCGCTTTGCTTCTTCGGTGATGAACTCCAGGAAGCTGGTCTGGGGCATCATAGTGATGTAAGGAAACTTGGTGTTCAGGCGCGAGAAGTCTATGGGCGTGAAGGGGCCTGCGGCGGTCTGGAGGGTAAGGTTGTGGATCTCGGTGTGCCTAAGCTCCAGCAGCCGGTCGGCGAGGTCAAGCTCGTCCATGAGCTCCATTACCGAAGGGTGGATAGTGTCCCCGCGGAACTCGCGGTCGAAGTCCGGGTGGGCCTCGAGGAGCGTAACGTGGATCCCCTTCCGCGCCAGCAGGAACGCCAGAACGGCCCCTCCGGGGCCGCCGCCCACAACGCAACAGGTCGTTCGCTCTACGGCTTGTACTTCATTGGATCCCGCAGCCTGTCGGGAAGCCGGGGTTGTACCATTAACCATGAGCTCTCCTTTCTAGCGCTGTCGAATCCCCAATTATGGGAGCTGCTGCTCGGTTTGTTCTACCGGTGTGTCCAACGCTGGCCCGAACATCCGCGACTCTCTGGGCGACTATACGATAGCGTTTTTCGCGGCTGGCTTGCTAGCGATCCTAGCCGCCCTAATGACCTCTCGCATAAACCGCGAGTCATCATCTCCAGCCGAGGTCGGTCCTGAGAGCGCCCGCGCCTGAGACGGAGCCGAAAAACTTAGGGACCGGCTTGCCTTCTAGTTCCTCCGAGAAGGAATTTTTTCACCTCCTCGTTGAAGGTGATGGCTCGCTCGTCGTGGGGCAGGAGGGCGGCGTCCCGAAAGATTTTGGGCTCCGTCCGGGGATTTGTTTGTACGAACCGCTGCGCTTGTAAGGCTGGTGTGGTCCTCGCTTCCTGACCCCAGACGATAAGGGTCTTGTGTGGCACCTTCGGCCAGCGGTCCGCCAGCCCCAGGTTGAGTTTGCCGGAGACGAAGGCCGCCGGGAAGTGCTTGGCCCCGGGCTGGTGACTAGTCTGATAGTAGCCCTCGACAACCTCATCCGTGACGAACCTATTGGGGTCGTGGTAGGCCATATTGGCGAGGTAGTAGCGGATGCCCCGCCGCGAGACGAGCGTATGGTAGAGCGAGTCCCCGAGGATGGGGGTTCGGAA
>JALZFK010000215.1 GCA_030861585.1 Actinomycetota bacterium
CAGATGCCCCGAGGGGTTACGTGGCCGCACATCTACGGCGCCGCCTGGTTGGCGGGGATCGGGTTCACGATGTCCCTGTTCATCTCGGATCTGGCTTTTGCGGCCAGCCCTCTTCTGGACGTCGCCAAGGTGGGGATACTGATAGCTTCGTTGATCGCGGGGATCACCGGATGGTCGATAATCCGAAAGACGAGCGCTTCGAATACCGTGGGCAACAGTGCAGACCCTCCAAGCTAATTTCCGAGAACGCTTAACACCGGAAGCCCAGTTGCCAAGAGGACGCTATCTCGCCAATCTGCCTATGTATCAAAAACAGTCGTTTCTAGTAACACCACGGTGAGCCTGCGCTAAGAAGGCCGAGTTAGCACTTCGATACACACTAGGAAGCTCACTGAATAGAGGCAACGGAGCAGCATCCTCCTAGCTACTTCCCCTAACGGCGCTTAGGCGAACGTTTTTAGCAAAAATAGTGCGTTTGACTCATGCACCGGGCTTCCCCGGCTCCCACCATACAGGCGATGAGCATCAACTTGTTCTGCTGGGAAAGCGCCAAAGAAAGGAGGACATGCATATCTTGAGCGCTCAAGAGAATAAAGCGCTCGCGCGCCGTTTATTTGAGGAGGCATTCGACTAGGGCAACGTCGAAGTCGTCGATGAAGTACTCCACCCCGACTTCGTCTGCTACGACCCAAACAGTGAGAGCGGTGAGGTCAGGGGAGCCCAGACCATAAAGGGCGAGATCGAGTACTTCCGCAACGCCTTACCAGACCTAACCTACACCATCGAGGATCAGATAGCCGAAGGCGACAAGGTGGTAACCCGCTACACGGTGAGCGGTACCCACCAAGGGGAGTTCTTGGGGGTTGGCCCCTCTGGGGAGCGGATCACGATGACTGGGACGAGCATCGACCGCTTCGAAGGTGGAAAGATAGTCGAGGAGTGGCCCGAATACGACCTGCTAGGGGTGATGCGCCAGCTTGGAGCTCTTCCTGTATAGGGCTCTTCCTGTATAGGGCTCTAAGAGTACCTTCGTAGCGAGCCCGGCGAGGTTCGAACAGGATAAGGAAAGGAGCAAGGTTAATGTCCGAAGAGGAGAACAAGGCTATCTTTCGCCGGTATGTCGAGGAAGTGGGTAACGAGGGCAATCTCGACCTGGCTGACGAGATCTTCGACAGATATCGTGCCCATCAGTCTGATGGTTCGGTGCTGGAGCGCGGGCCCGAGGACGTAAAGCGGTTCATGGGAGAGTTCCGAGAAGGTTTCCCGGACTTCCACTCTACCATCGAGGACATGGTGGCCGAGGGCGATAGGGTAGCTACGCGCTGGAGGATGCGCGGCACCCATCTGGGGGAGTTTAGGGACATCGCTCCCACAGGCAAGGAGCTGGAGATCACGGGGATCGGGATCTTCCGTTTCTCAGAAGAGGGCAAGGTGGTCGAAAGCTGGGACAACCTGGACGAGCTGGGGATGATGCGCCAGCTTGGCCTGGTTCCTACTTAAGAGGTATAGTTCCTTGAGGGATTATCTCCAAACCTCATGTGACGGGTTTCTTGACCGTTCGCCGCATCCCTGTTCATTAGCTCCTTTTCGGTCCTCCCTCTGAAGACAGTCCGGAATTCTCCGCACGGTGGCCATCATCCACTACATCCTGGTAAGCGAAGATCAGTTCGGCGGCGGTTCTTCTGGGTGCCGGATCTCGACCATCGCACTCTAGGAGACGCTCCTTGAACCACAGATCGAACGGCTCCTCGGAGGCTGCTAGCACCGACGCTATTCGCTCGGGGTCCTCGGTCTCCAGGTATACCACCATCGCCGTCTGGCCTGCCTTGGCGCGTGCGAGCCACACCGATTCGTTGTGGATTCCCAGGCGCCGCCTCAGCCCCTCGTACTCGCTCAGGCGCTCCTCCACCACTTCCTGCACTAAGCGCCGCCACTCCTCCTCTCTGTCCGGAAGTATGGGGACCAGCAAGGCGACAGCTGGGATATCAACAACCTCCTCTCAGGCCCATCGTCACCCCCAGAATAGTGCTCGTGAGCCAAGCCCTCCGAGCGCTCTTGTATATTCATCTCCACGATATCGTTGGGGCGTGATGGAGACGTGACGGACGCGTGATCTAAGCGAGCTGAACCCCGCTTTGCTCGAAGAGGTCCCTGACCACGGCCAACGAAAATCCTCAAATTTGAGACGAGCGGCGAGGAGCCTTCCGAAGCCCTTTTACCTGTTCCCATGCGATGATAAAGTGTTGCGTAGCGGTGGGAAAGTATTAGTTATGCGGTATAAGCCACCTGCGAGGTTAGCGGTGGGGAAGCTAACTCTGAAATTCCTCGGCCCGCCGGAGGTCTTATACGACGGGCGTCCCGTAAGGTTCCGGGCTCGTAAGGCGCTGGGCCTCTTGGCCTACCTCGCCGCCGAGGGCGGCACGCGCCCCCGCGGCGAGATTACCGCGCTCCTGTGGCCCGAAAGCGACGAGCGGCGCGGCCGGGCGGCTCTGAGAAGCGTCCTCTCCGGCCTGCGCAAGACCCTCGAAGAGGCCACCAGCGAAGAGCCTCACCGCTACCTCTTCACCGATGGCGACTCCCTGCGCCTCGCATCCGGTCCCAACCTGGGGCTCGACCTCCATACCTTGGAGGCTGCTCACGCCCTAGCCCGCTCTAACCCCCGCCCGGAAGGGCTCGAAGACGACGCGTGCCGCGACGTGCTCGCGAAGCTTAGGGCTGCCGCCGAGGCGTACCGCGGCGATTTCCTGGAGGGTTTCTCTTTGGACGACGCGCCGGACTTCGACCTGTGGGTAGAGGCCGAGCGCGAAGCCTGGCGCGGGCGCATGGAGCTCGTATACGAGCATCTCAGCAGGTTCCAGCTGGGGTGCGGCGAAACCGAGGACGCCATCGCCACCGCTGCCAGCTGGACCGGTCATGCTCCCTTAAGCGAGGAGGCTTACCAGCGCCTGATGGAGGCGCAGTTCGCCGCCGGGGACCGCCCCGGGGCGCTCAACACCTACGAGGCTCTCCGGTCGGTGCTAGCCCGGAGGCTCGGGGCGGAGCCGAGGCCGGAGACGAAGGCCATGATCGCCCGCGCCCAGGGCAGCGGCCCGCCCGAGGAACGCGTTACCCCGCGACCCGGCGCGTCGTCACTCGCGCCTTCGGCGTCGCAGCCCAGAACCCTGCGGCGGGTGCTTCCCGACACACCACCGTTCGTCGGGCGCGCGCAGGAGTTTGGCATCCTCGTTGAGGCCTACCGGGAGGCGCTTTCCGGGGAGGCGAGGGCGGTGGCCCTGCTGGGAGACGCGGGGATCGGCAAGACACGCCTCGCCGAGGAGTTTCTCCTCTGGGCCCGAGAAGAGAGGGATGCGGATATCCTCGAGGGCCGGACCTACGAGGCCGGGGGGCGCCTGCCCTACGGGGTGCTGATAGATGCCATAAGGCCCCGCCTCGAGCGCGAGCGGGCCCCCGATGATCTCCTTGAGGACGTCTGGCTCTCGGAGCTTAGCAGGATCCTGCCCGAGCTCAGGGAACGCTACCCGGACCTGGCATCCCCCTCAGGTGACGCGGAAGCGCGCACGAACCTCTTCGAGGCTATAACCAGGCTCATCACAGCCCTTGCGGAACGCTCGCCGGTGATCCTCTTCCTCGACGATCTGCACTGGGCGAGCCGAACATCGCTGGACGTGCTGCGGTACGCTGGACAGCGCTGGGCGGAGGAAGGCGCCCGGGTGCTGCTCGTCTTGGGCCTGCGCGCGGAGGCCACGGAGGTCCTCCCCTCGCCGACCGATTGGGCCTCAGAGCTGGGTCAAACGCTGCCGGTGAGGCGCCTCATGCTCGACCCTTTGGCCGCCGGGGAGACCTTGGA
>JALZFK010000221.1 GCA_030861585.1 Actinomycetota bacterium
TTGCGGAGCTTTTTGTCGAGGCCGAAACGCTGGTAGAGCCTCAGGGGGCCAGCGGCAAGGCGCAGACGATTACGGTAAGGGAAGAACTTGAAGATCATCTCCCGGAACGCCTTGTCGTCGGCTCTGCGCTCGTAGCGGCGCTCGACCTGAGCCCGGGTGGCCTCTATGAGCTTGTCGTACTGCACGCCAGACGGGCAGGCGGTGACGCAAGCCATGCATCCGAGGCACAGGTCCCAGTGCCTGACCATCGTGTCGTTCATCGGCTCCTCGGTGTGTCCCTTGTTCATGAGGTAGATACGCCCACGCGGGGAGTCCATCTCCTCGCCGAAGAGCACGTACGTGGGGCAGGTCGGCAGACAGAAGCCGCAGTGGACGCACTCGTCTATTAGTTGCTTGTCCGGCGGGTGGTGGTCATCGAAGGCCGGGAACGTGACGCTCCCGCTCTCAGGGCGTCCTTCGCCCACGGTCTGCATAATCGGGCCGTGGGTCGCGGCGCGGGTGTTCTGGCCGACGTCCTGCGGACTATCTGCGCCTATGGCGCCTGCCATGCCTTGTTCCCGCGTGGTACCCGCTGTATCGCCCCGCCTCTCGGCGGCGTCCGTCGCATCGTAACGATTACCCGGCTCTTGCGGGTGCGGGGATCCTTGAGGTCTCCCGTTCGAAGATCCGTCACTCTCGGTCACTACTAGATACCTCCTAGAAACCTGCCCGGGTTCAAGACGCCCCGGGGATCGAACTTCTCCTTTACCCGCCGAGTGAGGCCGAGGTAATCTCCCGCCGGTCCCCACGTATCGATCCTCTTCTTTATCGAGAGCGGGGCTTTTAGCAAGACCAGGCTCCCACCCCTACGAGTCCAGACCTCTCGCAGCTCCTCGATGATCCGGACCCACGCATCCTCACCGCCTTCGAACAAAGCCACGTAAGTGACGCCGGTCCCGGCATGACCTGCCACGTGCGGGGTGACGCCTTTGCGTGCGCAAGCTTCGAGCACCGAATCGAGGACGCCCGTCAGCTCCGCGGGGGGAGCTGCGAGCTTGATCGCAACCCCGTTCTCCGCACCGGGAGCGTCGAAAGGTCTCAGGGGTCCCAAAAAGTCGGCCTCCTCGTCGCTTAAGATCCGCGTCTCCCCGAAGGGCTTGAAGAGGAAAGAGGCGGTCTCCGCCTGGGCCTCGACGCTGGGACCTATGCCCTCTATAAGGACCGCGAGGAGCTTCGTCTCTTCGCTCCAGTGCAGCTCCAAGGCGCTCGCGACAACCTGGGAGTGAATTATGGCCTGCGTCGCCTCGCCCGCTTCTTCGGTACTCGAGAGCTCCACCACCACCGTCCGGGCCGCCTCGGGCTTGGGATGCAGCCGGAAGTTGGCGGTCGCGATCAGGCCCAGGGTTCCTAAAGACCCCGTGAAGAGCTTGGAGAGATCGTAGCCGGCCACGTTCTTGACGACCTTACCACCGGCCTTCGCCACCGTCCCGTCGGCAAGGACGACGGTGATGCCGATGATGAGATCCCTTATGGTTCCGTAGCGCAAGCGACGCGGTCCCGAGGAGTTCGCCGCGATGATGCCCCCTATCGTGGCCCCTTCCTCCGGCGGATCGATCCCGAGCATCTGATTGGAATCGGCGAGCCGCTCCTGCAAGGTCTCGAGCTTTATCCCAGCCTGCACCCGGACCACTTGGTCCCCTGGGGCGTGCTCGGTGACCTCGTTCAGGCGGGCGGTGCTCACGATGAGGTCCAGCTCGCGCGGCGGGTTTCCCAGGTGCATCTTCGTCCCACCACCCCTGGGAGCCACCGAAAGGCCCTCGCTGCTGGCGAGCTTCATGAGCTCGCTAGTCTCTTCGAGGGAGCCCGGTTCGGCCACGAAAAACGGAGTCAGGCCACCCACGGCGTCTTCCGCTGTGGCTTCGCGAGCGTGCTCCTCGCCGACTATCCTTTGCAGATCTTTCAGGGAACCTTTCGTGCCCGTGGCGTCCATTAAAAGAGCTCCGCCAGGCCGGCTTCTTGGACCGGGTGCATGCGAAAGGGGCCGGGCCGCTCCCCGCACAGGCGCGGGGTTGGGAAGATCTTGCCGGGGTTGCAGATCTGGTGCGGGTCGAAGGCGCACCGCAGGAGCTGCATGGTGTTCATGTCCTCATCGGTGAACATCTTCGGCATGTACTTTTTTTTGTCCTCGCCGATGCCATGCTCCCCGGTAAGGGACCCGCCGTGATCCAAGCAGGCGAAGACTATATCCCCGGCCAGCTTCTCGGCCCGTTCGGGCTCGCCTTCGGCCTCGTTGTTGTACAGGACCAGGGGGTGCAGGTTGCCGTCCCCGGCGTGGAAGACGTTCGCCACTCGCAACCCGTACTCCTCGCTCAGCTCGGAGATTCTCTTCAAGGTCGACCCTAGCTCCGTGCGCGGTACGACGCTATCCTGGACGTAGTAGTCGTTGCTGATGCGCCCCATCGCCGCGAACGCCGCCTTCCTACCCTTCCAGAAGAGCGCCCTCTGGGCGTCGTCCTCGGCAATTCGAATCTCCGAGGCGTTGTTCTCCTCGCAGACCTTTATGGTCTGCTCGAACTGGTTCGCCACCTCGGCCTCGGGACCGTCGAGCTCCACGATGAGGATCGCCCCGGCCTCCGGGAAGCCCGGGTGCACCGCGGCCTCGACCGCCTCGATGCACAAAGCGTCCATCATCTCGATCGCGGCCGGGACGATCCCGTTTCCGATGATCCCCGAGACGGCGCCACCGGCCTCCTCCGTGTCCCTGAACGCCGCGAGCAAGGTCCGTACTGCTTCGGGCATTCGTACGAGCCTAAGCGTGATCTTGGTGGCTATCCCCAACGTCCCCTCGGATCCAACGAACGCCCCGAGCAAGTCGTAACCCGGCGCATCGGGAGCTTTGCCACCGCCGATGTTCACCACCGAAGCGTCTGGCAAAACAACTTCGGCCCCCATGACGTGGTTCGTCGTAAAGCCGTACTTCAGGCAGTGGACCCCTCCTGAGTTCTCCGCGAGGTTGCCGCCGATGGAGGAGACGATCTGGCTCGCCGGGTCCGGGGCGTAGTAGTAGCCCTCGTCGGCCACCTCCTGGCTGACCCACATGTTTACGACGCCCGGCTCGACTACCACCCGCTGGTTCGGGATGTCGACCTCGAGGATCCGACGCATCCTCGAGAGCACTATGAGGATACCCGACTCGACCGGCAAAGCGCCCCCCGAAAGCCCGGTCCCCGAGCCGCGGGCGACGAACGGTATCCCCTCGTCGTAGCAGACCTTGACGATCTGCTGCACCTGCTCGGCGCTCTCGGGGAGCACGACGAGCTCTGGAATAGCCCGATAGTTCATCAGGCCGTCGCACTCGTAAGAACGGAGTTGCTCGCGCTCGGAGATAACCCCCTCCGCTCCGAGTATGGACTGCATGGTTCGTATCAGTTGCCCACGTTCCATATTAGGATTCTTAGCTCCCTTCACCTATCTTGTGTTGCGCCAGGTCCTCGATAAACGTCAGAATCGCCGAGTGATCCTTACCGCCTAACCCCTTCGCCACCAGCGCCTCCAATACCTGATCCACTATGCCCGTGACCGGCAACGGTACCCCGTACTCCCTGCCCGCCGCAAGCGCTATCCCCAGATCCTTGCGGTGCAATTCTATCTTAAAGCCGGGGTCGAATTCGTGTTTCAGGAATTTTTCGCCCCGAACCTCCATCACCTTGTTCCCCGCCATGCCGCCCGAGAGCACCTCTACGACCTTCGCGGGGTCCACCCCGGCCTTCGACCCGAGCACGAGGGCCTCCGAGACCGCCTCGATGGTGAGGGCGACCACGATCTGGTTGCATGCCTTGACCACCTGCCCCGTCCCCGAATCGCCCACGTGCACGACCGTTGTGCCCATCACCTCGAAGAGGGGCTGGGCTCGATCGAAGTCCTCCACGCTCCCCCCGACCATGATCGAAAGCGTCCCGGCCTCCGCCCCCGGCTCCCCGCCGCTCACCGGGGCATCCAGCATGCTCGCGCCCCTCTCACGCGCCTCCGCCGCGAGCTCCTTCGCCACGACCGGCGAGATGGTGCTCATGTCCGCGAGCAGCGCGCCTTCCCTTACTCCCTCGAAGACCCCGTTCTCTCCGGCCAGCACCTCCTCGACCTGCGGCGAATCCGAGAGCATGGTTATGACAGTTTCGCAGCTCTCGGCCACCTCTTTGGGATTGTCGGCAACGCTCGCGCCCTCCTCCGCCAGCCCTTCCGCCTTGCCTCGGCTCCGGTTGTGGACCACCAGCTCGTACCCGGCCGCCAGTAGGTTGCGGGCCATCGGCCTGCCCATGATACCCAGTCCTACGAACCCTACCTTCCCCGTCATCGCCCTCCTTTTACAGTTTTAAGTCCCTCATCGTAACTACGCCGCCGCGCAGCTCGCGAGGCAACCACGCGAGGCTCTCCTCGGTCGTCCCCGTTGTGGGGTTGTACTCGAGGCCTATATAGCCAGAGTAACCGAGCTCATCGAGGGCGGCGAGAACGTATGGGTAGTGGATCTCACCCGTCCCCGGCTCCCCCCGACCGGGCGAGTCCGCGATCTGGACGTGCCCGATGAGGTCTATGTTCTTCCGCAGGTTCGCCACCAGATTCCCCTCCATCCGCTGCATGTGGTAGAGGTCGTGCTGAATCTTCGCGTTCTTCTGCCCGATGCTTCTTACGAACCCCACCGCCTGCGGCGTGTTGCACAGGAGATACGGCCCGTTCTCAAAGGTGTTCACCGCCTCAACGAGCACCTCGACGCCGAACTTTGCGGCTTCCTCAGCGGCGAACCCGACGTTCCTCCGTGCCAGCGCGAGCTGCTCCTCCCGATTCATGCCCGAGATCTCATGTCCCACGAGCGCGTTCAGCCGTGGGCACCCGAGCCTCCCGGCCAGCTCTAGAGCAACAGGCACGTTCTCTCGGAACCGCTCCTCGCGCTCCGGATCGCTCGCTAATCCCCTATCCCCGGCTGCCATATCCCCAGCGTCGAAGTTGAAGAGCACAACCCGGAGGTTCGCGTCCTTGATGACCCTCTCGACCGCTCCGAGATCCTCCCCAGAAGGCCACCAGAACTCGACCGCCGAGAATCCGGCCCCGGCGGCCCGGGCAAAACGTTCGAGGAACGGTGCTTCCTTGAACAGGATGGAAACGTTCGCGCTGAACCTCATCTGCTAAACCCCATCTTCTCGGCTCACCGCCCTCGTTATGCTCCCGCGCGTTCAGCTTACACGATTGTCTCGTCGCGCGAAGAACGCACCCTCAAGGACCGGCCAGGATGCACGCTAGGATCAATTATCGTCGAACAAGCATACCGTATTGTATGCCGAAAGAGGCTTGCGCCGCTCTGTAGAGCATGACATGCTGTATCGAAACTCAACGCGTCTAATATTTATTGACGGCGCGGGATCGTAGCTAAGGGGAAAGGGAGGAATGCTCGTGGAGACCGTGAAGAACTTTATTGGGGGTAACCTGGTCGATGTGGAGGTGGAGGAAGAGCTAGAAATTCCGGACCCGGCAACTGGGGAGCTCCTGGGCCGCGTACCGCTTTCGGGGCTCGCCGACGTGGACCAGGCGGTGCAGGTCGCAGCAAAGGCGTTTGGGGAGTGGCGCGAGGAACCCGTTGCCCGCCGGGCCCGGCGGATGTTCCGTCTTCAAGTGCTCTTGGAAGAGCATATGGAAGAGCTCGCGGAGCTGTGTACCCGCGAGAACGGTAAGCACGTAGACGAATCAAAGGGTGAGATCCTACGCGGCATAGAGGTCGTCGAGCTGGCGGCCTCCATAACCACCCTTATGAAGGGGGAAACCCTCGACCAGGTGAGCCAGGGAGTAGACGTCGTTTTGTACAAAGAGCCTTTGGGGGTAGTCACAGCCATAACCCCATTCAACTTCCCGGTAATGATCCCGCTATGGTTCGCTCCTCTGGCGATCGCGACCGGCAACGCCTTTATCCTCAAGCCCTCCCAGCGTACCCCACTCTCGGCCTTGAGGCTGGCGGAACTATTCTCGGAAGCCGGTTTCCCGCACGGCGTCTTTAACGTGGTGCACGGGGCCAAAGAGACGGTAGAGGCCCTCATAGACCACCCCCAGGTTAAAGCCATCTCGTCCGTCGGCTCCTCCGCCGCAGCCAAAAACATCTACCGGCGGGCGGCCGAGCGGGGTAAGAGGGTGCAAGCCTTGGGCGGCGCCAAGAACCATCTAGTGGTGATGCCCGACGCGGATGTCGAGACCGCGGCCCAAGGCGTGTTCTCTTCGGCGTTCTCCAACGGCGGGCAGCGGTGCTTGGCCGGCAGCGTTGGGGTTGCGGTAGGAGGTATTGGGGACGAGCTGCTGGAGAGGTTGGTGAACATAGCGAGAACCACCCAGATAGGGTCGGGCCTGAACCGGGAGATGGACTCCGGCACCGGCCTAACCCCCGTGACGACCGCCGAGGCCAAGGAGCGCATTGCCGGTTGGATCTCCCGGGGCGCAGAGGAGGGTGCCCGCCTCGTCGTGGACGGTAGAGGGAACCACGGGAAAGACGAGGGCTTCTTCCTGGGTCCCACCATCTTCGATAGGGTGACCCCTGAAATGGAGATAGCCAAAGAGGAGATCTTCGGTCCCGTCCTGGCCGTCGAGCGCATGAATGACCTAGACGAGGCCATACGGAGCATCAACGACTCCAGATACGGCAACGCGGCGGCTATCTTCACCCGGGACGGGGCGGCGGCGAGAAAATTTCGCCGGGAGGTCGAGTGCGGCATGATCGGGGTGAACGTGAGCGTCCCCGCCCCGGTGGCCTACTTCCCGTTCACGGGCTGGAAGGACTCTTTC
>JALZFK010000237.1 GCA_030861585.1 Actinomycetota bacterium
AAGCCTCCCTAGATCCTCACCCGCTCCATGCTCGACCAGGGTAGGAACTCATACCCGCTGGGATCCCCGCTGGGGTCGCGGACGTCTAGCAGGAGTCCCGAATCGTCTCTGTCACAGACATAGCCCGATACGTCGTAGCCACTCCGGATCGTGACCGAGACGAAGCCTCCACGCGCGAACGCCTCTGGCATCTTCGGGCTTCCCTCCCGCAGTTCCCCTACCCCGCCCCCGGATCTTCCGAAGCTCCTCTGGCTCAATGCTTTCTCCTTCCGCCTCTTCCTACTGCCCTCTATACCATCCGTGGCCCCTTAGAGCCTCCACTATACTATTCAGAATTGTTGGTCGTGTTGTTTACGGTATTGACGCACGGTAAAACTTCCCTCTCGTTCTTCTCATGTAGACAGAAATCGCGGCAGAGATAATAGCCCCTCGCCTTCGAAACCTTGGATCGCTCCCAAAAATCTCCTGTGTCGAATGACCTACGTATACGGTATGCCCGAAACCCCTGCTTAGCACCTCCGAAGTCCACGACGGGTCTTGACAAGGGCATTGCCTAGAGGTAAAATTTATGGTTGTTCACAATGTCCTAAATAAAAGCGCAAGCGACCCTCGGGCTTAACCTTCCCCACCATCGTGACCCACTCGGACGACGCACGGGTCTGACAGGATAACACGTTGTGATATGGAGAAACTTGCACTAATGGCGGCGTAACTCGTCAGGGATGACGCGAGCTTTTCCCTCTCGTCGGTTCGGCGCCGAAGTCCGGAAAGGCGGTAATCGATTGGAAACCGTAGAAACCATACCTGCGCAACGTCCAGAGCAGAAATCAGAAACACCGGAGCTTTTACCGAGCTACTTCTCGTACATCGACCGGGGCAGGCTCTTGACCCACCGCGAAGAGATAAACCTCTCCAAGCGGGCCAAGGCCGGCGATCAGCGCGCCCGAAAGAAGCTCGTAGAGAAGAACCTGAAGCTCGTGGTCTCGGTGGCCAAGAAGTACCGCGGGATGGGGCTGCCCTTCGAGGATTTGATCCAGGAGGGCAACATAGGGCTTATGAAGGCCGTCGAGAAGTTCGACCCCGATAGGGGCTGGCGCTTCTCGACCTATGCGACCTGGTGGATAAGGCAGGCGGTCCAGAGGGCGGTGGCGGACAAGGGGCGCACGATCCGGGTGCCGGTGCATATGGGCGAGAAGATCCGCAAGATGGCTCGTACCTACAACCAGCTTTCGGCCGAGCTAGAGCGCGAGCCCTCCGACGAGGAGGTAGCGGAGGGACTCGGCTGGAGCGTTGAGGAGGTACGTACTGTAAAGGACGCCATGCCGGACGCTACGAGCCTCAACCGGCCTTTGGGATCCGAGCAGGACGCCTCCGAGCTGGGTGAGCTCCTCGAGGATGAGCGGGCCTCGGATACGGCCGGTGAGGTGATGCGAGATATGGAGACCGAAGGCCTCCAGGCGGCCATAGAGCGGCTCCCCAAGCGTCACCGGTACGTGTTGGTCAGGCGGTACGGCCTCGACGACCAGAAGCCCGCGACCCTCGCCGAGCTTAGCGAAGAGCTTGAGATCTCGCGCGAGCGAGTCAGGCAGCTGCAGCGCGAGACGGAGCGGATGCTCAGGAACGGCGAGTACGGGCGCGCTTTGGGTGCCGCGGCCTAGAGACGCTAGTAACACGCCGAAGCGGAGGACACGAAGTTCGGTGGCCCTCTCTCCTTTGAAAGCTTGCTCGGCAAGGCTCGAACTTGCGACCTTCTCTGGTCGTAATACGTCTTTCTTTAAGAGGTGCCGCCGACGGCGGCAGGGGTGCTTGCAGGGCCATTTCTTACCGGCACTCGCTGCGGCGAAGCAGTAAGCGAAGAGAGCAGAAAGGAGCAAAAGATGCTTCAGAGGATCACGAAGAAGACCATCAAGGAGAGCACGACCGGGCAGCTAACCGAGATGTATTACGAGCTTATCAAGGCCACCTCGTTGCGGGCGGCTCAGGGGATGGGCACGGATGAGACGCTCAACGAGACAGTCGCCGAGGTCGTGGCCGAGATGAATGCTCGCACGAGCGGTGCTCGAGACTTGCAGCTGCCCCCGGCGGCTTGAATGGCCGAGGACGAAGAGGGTAGTAACTGATCGAGGGAGAGCGGGGTCTAAGGGCCCCGCCTCTTTGTTGCTTCCCTTGCCTCGCAACATGGAGACATCTCCCAAAACATCGACTACATCAGTAAAAATTGTATGTTTGTAGGTACTTTGGGCGGCGATAGCGTATCCTATGCTGCCTGCGGACACCACTGCATCTACCAACACCACGAGTATCGCCCGGATATCGGCCGCTCATGAATCCGCGGTTTTGCGGATCTTTCCTGCCCTTCCTAGCTTCCGCGGTCGACATTCTTCGCTAGCTCCTTTGGATTCCCGACCCACCCTTACGCTTCTCTCGTGGTGGCGCTTCGGAGACTATCATGTACGAACGTGTTGATCGGCTGTGGGAGGGTTGTGCGACTTGACGAGGGAGCTTGAGGCAGCGGTCGCGGCAGCGGAGGCGGCGAGTGAGGTGCTGCGCGGCGGCTTCGGCGGACGACTAGACGTCCAATATAAAGAGTATGCGGAACTCGTCACCGAAGTGGACGAGAACGCTGACCAGAAGATCAAGGAGGTCATCAGGGAGGTCTTTCCTGAACATGGAATGCTGACCGAAGAGGGTGGGGAGCTCGAGGGCGAGAGCGACGCACGGTGGATCGTCGATCCCCTGGACGGCACTACCAACTACGTCCACGGCGTCCCTTTTTTCTGCACTTCCATAGCCCTGGAGAGAAACGGTGAGGTGGTCCTAGGCGTGGTGCACGATCCCATGGCGAACGAGACCTACGCCGCCGAGCGTGGGGAAGGGGTCACCCTAAACGGCGATCCCATAATGGTATCGGAGACCGACGAGCTCGAGCAGGCGCTCTTGGGAACCAGCTACCCCGACGACCCAAAGGAAATACCCGGGGGCCTTGACCTTTTCGAAAGGTACACGAACCTGGTGCGCGGTATGAGGCGGTTAGGTTCGGGCGCCCTGGACCTGTGCTACGTCGCCGCTGGGAGGCTCGACGGCTGCTACGAGCAGGGCTTCTCGGCCTGGGACGTAGCGGCCGGGGTCCTGATACTAAGGGAAGCGGGCGGCGAGGCCACGGACTACCAG
>JALZFK010000261.1 GCA_030861585.1 Actinomycetota bacterium
TCGATCTTGCCATTCGGGGCGAAGGGACCTTGTTCGGTAGCCGGCAGAGTGGGATGCCGGACCTCAAGATTGCGAAGCTCTTGAGAGACGTCGAGATACTGGTCGAGGCACGCCGGGCGGCTTTCGAGCTAGTGGCCACCGATCCCGGCCTCAGGCAGATCATTCATAGACCCTTGAGGCGCGAGATCCGGGAACTCCTCGGGGCCGACGTCGAGTGGCTGTTTCGAGAGTAGGACCATGAGAATCATCGCCGGCTTGGCCCGCGGCGCTCGGCTAGCCCCGGCCCCGAACGGCGTACGCCCGACTTCCGATCGGGTACGGGAGGCGATCTTCAACTCTTTGGGCCAGTTCTTCGACGGCGGCGAGGCCCTAGATCTGTACGCCGGATCCGGGGCTCTAGGCATCGAAGCTTTGAGCCGCGGCTGTGACAAGGCGACGTTCGTCGAAAGAAGCGGGCAGGCGACGCGCGCTATTCGGGAGAACTTAACGCGTGCGGGGTTCGTAAAGAAGGGGGAGGTATTGCGGAGGGACGTTACGGAGGTTGTAGAGCGGTTCGTAGCAGAGGGACGCAGGTACGATTTGATATTTGCCGACCCGCCGTATAGAATCCCGCCGAGGGAGATGGAGGGCGTCCTGGGACGCCTTGCGGCCTTACTCGCGCCCGGCGGACGCGTCGTGCTCGAGAGCGGCGGTCCCCTCGCAGAGGCCATAGATAACCTGAAGGGGGTCAGCCGTCGCTACGGGGGAACCGTCGTAACCTTCCTCGAACGGTTGGAAAACACCATGAAAATCGCCATCTGTCCCGGCAGCTTCGACCCCATAACTGTTGGCCACATGGACGTCATCCGGCGGGCGTGCAAGATCTATGACCACGTGGTGGTGGCCGTGGGAGCCAACTTACGTAAGAAGCCCAGGCTCCCCGCGGAGGAGCGGGCGAGACTTATCGAGAAGGCAACTGCGGGGTTGGAGAACCTTTCCGTGGAGGTGATGGAGGGGCTTTTGGTGAACTTCGCCCGAGAGCAGGGCGCCCGCTCGGTCGTCAAAGGCTTGAGGGCGGTCTCGGACTTCGAGTCGGAGTTCGAGCAGGCGCAGCTCAACCGGACGCTGTACCCCGAGTTCGAGACGGTATTCATCATGGCGGCGGCGGAGCACAGCTTCCTCTCGTCGAGCGCGGTGCGCGAGATCGCCAGCTACGGCGGGGACGTGCGTGAGCTGGTCCCGGAAGAGATACAAGAGATCGTGCAGCGGTTATACGACACCAGCGCGGACGAACAGGCAGCAACGAGCGACAAAGGGTAGAATACAAGAATGGACGTATTGGTTCTAATAGACAGGTTGGAGGAGCTGGTGGAAGAGGCCAGGAGCTTCCCCGGCTTCGGCAACACGGCGATGGTGGACCGCGACGCCGCCTTCGACGTGATCGACCAGATGCGCCAGACCATCCCGGAGGAGCTCAAGCAAGCCCGCTGGATCGTCAAGGAGCGCCAGGCGATGCTCGACGAGGCACGTAGCGAGAGCGACCGTATCATTCGGAGCGCGCAAGAGGAGGCCGAGAAAATCACCTCCGAAGAGGAGGTCCTCAAACGGGCCGAAAAGCGGAGCGCGGAGATTATGGAAGAGGCTAGGCGCCGCGAGCGTGAGATACGATTAGGAGCGGAGGACTACGCCGACGAGGTGCTCGCCAACCTCGAAGAGAACCTGGCTCGCCTTCTCGAGGCCGTCCAACGGGGCCGCTCGAAGTTGCAGGGCGTCCCAGAAGAGTAAAATAGGGGCATGGACAAACTGATCAAACTGAAGCGCCCAGGGATGGGCATCGGGGACACACGCGAGCTTTCGACTTCTTTCGAGTTGCCGTCCTTCGACCTCTACGGTCGCCGGCACGAGGTGAAGGCGGCCGAGGCGCGCATTCGGGTCACCCGGCTCGCCGAAGGGCTGCACCTGGATTTCGAGGTTCTCTGCAATGTTGCGACCACCTGCGATCGTACCCTGGAGCCGGTGGACATAACGTTGGCTTTTGGCGAATCGGAATTTCTCTCGGGACCCAACGATGCGGAGCTATACGTCGAGGACTGGGAGCTGAACGTGGCACGCTACGGCGAAGAGGCGCTCCCGAGCGAGATCCCGATGCAGGTCTTCTGCCCGGGCACGAAGCCGGTGACCCCAGCCGATAGGGGCGATGAGATCGACCCACGCTGGCGAGGCCTCGACGACATTTTCGCCGCGAACTTTTAGTCCCCGACGTACCAACGCGCTAACCACTGCAGGGAGGTAATACAGTGGCCGTACCGAAGAAGAAGACATCGCACGCTCGTAGAAACCAGCGCCGGGCACACCATGCCTTACAGGGCCCGCGCCTCGTTGAGTGCCCGAACTGCTTCGAACCACGCCTGCCGCACCGGGTGTGCCCGCACTGCGGCTACTATAAGGGGCGTACCGTGGTTGCCGTAGAG
>JALZFK010000289.1 GCA_030861585.1 Actinomycetota bacterium
ATCTCTTGGGCGAGGATCTCAGGATCCGGGAGCACATCGAGAAGAAGCTCAGTAGGGCCGGCATCGCCGACATCAAGATCCGCAAGGCCGCCGAGCAGGGTGAGGTCGCGGTGGACATCCACACGGCCCGTCCCGGCATAGTCATCGGCAAGGGTGGCAGCGAGGTCGATGCCTTAAGGACCGAGCTTGAGCGTCTTACCAACAAGAAGGTGCAGGTCAACGTGCGAGAGGTATCGCGTCCGGAGCTCGACGCCTCGCTCGTGGCGGAGTCCATCGCCGAGCAGCTCGAGGGTAGGGCGGCGTTCCGGAGGACGATGAAGCGTGCCCTTACGAGCGCAATCCGCAGCGGGGCCGAGGGTGTCAGGATCCAGTGCGGTGGCCGCTTGGGTGGTATCGAGATGAGCCGGCAGGAAACGATCTCCGAGGGCCGGGTGCCGTTGCACACCCTGGATGCGGACATAGATTACGGATTCAAAGAGGCTAAGACCCAGATGGGCCAGATCGGGGTCAAGGTCTGGATCAACCACGGCATCAACGAGGAGGATGTCACGAGGAGAGGCCGCTAAGAGATGCTGGTACCGAAGAAGCTCAAGTACAGGAAGCCCCACAGGGGTAGGATGCGGGGCCAGGCCAAGGGCGGCACCGAGGTGCAGTTCGGCGAGTACGGGCTGCAGGCTCTGGAGCCGGCATGGATCACCAACCGCCAGATAGAGGCGGCCCGTATCGCGATGACCAGGAAGATCAAGCGAGGTGGGAAGGTCTGGATCAACATCTTCCCGCATAAACCCGTGACCAAGAAGCCCGCCGAAACCCGCATGGGCAGCGGTAAAGGCACCCCGGAGAACTACGTCGCGGTCGTCAAGCCCGGCCGCGTCATGTTCGAGATGAGCGGGGTTAACGAGCAGCTTGCGCGCGACGCCATGGCTTTGGCCGCCCAGAAGCTTCCGATAAAGACCCGCTTTTTGACGCGGGGAGGTATAGAGCAGTGAAGGCAGCGGAAGTGCGCGAGTTGGACGTCGAGGAGCTCCAGAGGCGCGTGGCATCCACGCGGCGGGAGCTCTTCAACCTGCGCTTCCAGCACGCGACGGGACAGTTGGAGAACACGGGGCAGCTCAAGGAGGTCCGGAAGAACATCGCCCGGCTCCTGACCGTCCTCAACCAGAAGCAGCGGGAGAACGTGGAGTGACAGAAGAGACGGAAAGAAGGGAAGCCGCAGAGGGCTTTAAGGAGAGTGGCGGAAGCAGCGCGGGTAAGGGCCCGGTGCTCGACCAGGACCCGGGACCGGTTCAGCAAGCGGAGCCGGTACAAATAGAGAAGACCGGCCGCGGCAGCCGCAAGGAGCGGGTCGGGTTCGTCGTCTCCGACAGGCCGGAGAAGACGGCGGTCGTCGCGGTCGAGACCCTTGTACAGCATCCGATGTACAAAAAGCGCGTCAGGCGCTCTAAGCGTTTCATGGTGCACGACGAGCGGAACGAGGCGCGCATCGGGGATACGGTGAGGATCGTCGAGACGCGGCCCCTCTCGGCGCGCAAGCGGTGGCGGCTCGCCGGTATTGTATCGAGGGCCGAGTAGTGATCCAGAACGAGACGCGACTCAAGGTGGCCGATAACTCGGGCGCGAGAAGCTTGCTCACAATCCGGGTTTTGGGCGGATCGAGAAGGCGTAGCGCCGGGATCGGCGACGTGGTCGTCGCGACTGTCAAGGAGGCGACGCCGGGCGGCGGCGTGAAGAAGGGCGACGTGGTGCGGGCCGTAGTGGTCAGGACGAAGAAGGAGACGCGGAGGACCGACGGGTCGTACATCCGGTTCGGCGAGAACGCGGGCGTAATTATCAACCCCGATGGTGCCCCGCGTGGCACGCGTATCTTCGGTCCCGTCGCCCGCGAACTGAGGGACAAGGGCTACACGAGAATAATCTCGCTCGCCCCGGAGGTGCTCTAGAGATGGGACAGAGGATAAGGCGCGGGGATACGGTCGTGGTGATCTCCGGCAAGGAGAAAGGCAAGCGGGGCGAGGTCGAGCGGGTCATCTCGGCGAAGAGCAGGGTGGTCGTAAGCGGCGTGAACGTGAGGACCC
>JALZFK010000291.1 GCA_030861585.1 Actinomycetota bacterium
GCCAAGCCGAGTGCTCCACCTAGCTGCTGGGCGGTGTTGACGAGCCCGGACGCCAGGCCAGCATCGCGCTCGGGCACACCGCTTACGGAGGCTAGGATCACCGTGAGGAAGGCGAACGAGGCCCCAAACCCCAGAAGGAGCATCCCGGGCAGGACGTCCACAAAGTAGCTTCCCCCGACCGGGGCGCGTGCGAAGAGTAGCAGCGAGGCGACGAGCAGCGACATCCCGACCACCAGCATTGGCTTGACGCCGAAGCGGTTGACAACCTTTGCGGCAGCGCTGTAGGAGAGGGCCCCCAAGACGAGCGTTGCGGGCAAGAAGGCCATGCCGGTCTGCAGGGAACTGTAGCCTAGAACCCGCTGCAGGTAGAGGGCGCCGAAGAAGAACCATCCGAAGATCCCCGCTACGGTGAGTATCATGACCACATTGCTCACCGTCAGGTTGCGCGAGCGGAAGATACCGAGCGGGACCAACGGAACCTGCGTTCGCGCCTCGACGGCGACAAAGAAGCCCATCAGCAACGCGGCGGCCCCCAGGAGGAGGACGGTCTGTACCGAGGCCCACCTAACAGTATTGGTCCCGACGATGGCGTAGACCGCCGCCACGAGCGACGCGGTCACAAGTAGGGCGCCAGCGAGGTCGAACCCACCATCCATGCTCTCATCGCGACCGACGTCCAGCAGCGGCCGGCAAAGGGCCAGAGCGACGATGCCGATAGGGAGGTTGACCAAGAAGATCCAAGGCCACCCGAATGTACCTACGAGTACCCCACCCAGGAGCACGCCGATGGTCCCCCCGCCGGAAGCCACGAAGCCCCAGATGCCCATCGCCCTGGCCCGGTCGGTGGGTTCGGTGAACGTGGTTATGATTATCGAGAGCGCCGCTGGCGCGATGATCGCCCCACCCAACCCTTGCACCGCGCGCGCCGCGACCAGCAACGCCTGTGAACCCGCGAGCCCGCAAAAGAGCGAGGCGAGCGTGAAGAGAGCGAGCCCGATCATGAACACCCGTCTCCGACCGAAGAGATCGCCAGCTCTACCACCGAGGAGCAGGAAGCCACCGAAGGTTAAGAGGTAAGCGTTGACCACCCACGACAGCGAGACCTGGGAGAACCCCAGGGAGCCTTCAATAGCGGGCAACGCCACGTTCACGATCGTGCCATCGAGGACGATCATCAGCTGCGCCGCGCACACCAGCAGCAGCGCCAGCCAGCGCTTGCGGGCAAGAACCCATCCCTTCGCAGACTTCGATCTCATTCGCCTCCCGTTTCCGCGTATCCCTCCCCTTCCCGTCCTACCGGCCGGTAGTAAAGAACAATGACGCCCGAAGCAAACGTCTTTGTTTCCACGAGCCTCAGGACCTTCGTCTCGCTCCCGTCCCCGAAGAGGTGCTTCCCACTCCCCACAACAACGGGAAAGAGCATCAGTCGGTACTCGTCGATGAGGTCGTGTCGCATCAGCGTATGCACAAGATCGCCGCTGCCGAAGATCAAGATGTCCTCTCCGGGTTGCCGCTTCAGCCTGGACACTTCCTCCGCGACGTCCCCCTTGATCAACTGTGAGTTGTTCCACTCAAGAGGCTCCTTCAGGGTCGTCGAAACCACGTACTTGGGGTAGCCGTTCATCATGTCGGTGTATTCCCCGAGTGCTGCTCGGCGGGGACCTTCGTATTGCTCCAGCATATCGGGCCAGGCCGCCGCGAAACCTTCGTAGGTCACCCGTCCCAGCAGAAGGGCGTCACTCGCAGCCAGTTCGTCGAACTTGAACTTCTCTTGCTCTTCGCTCGAAAATTGGAAGGTCCAGCTTGGATCCTCCATGACCCCGTCCAGCGTCACGAACTCCGATGCGATCACTTTCCTCATGGGAACCTCCTTTGTTGGATCCTGCATCTCATCCGCCTCCGGATCAGCCATCTTCATCCTCGGCGCATCCGTTGGCCACCACGATGTCGCCAGCGACCGTCTCCCGAGAGGGGGTATGCCCCGTAACCCTGCTGCAGGACGCTTCCCGGAGAGCGGCGCCCACGTCGTCTCCGGCACCCTACAACCCGTGAACATAGACCGAGAGCGGAATATAGGACGCTATAAAGACCCGAACGTATGGATGCGGCACCAGATCATGAACGGAGAAGACACAATCTAAACCGGGGCAGCGAGATCGTCCGTCCTACAAGCCTGAATGGAACCCCCGCCGCTTACTGACTCTCTCCTTGCCTCCGGGCTATTCTTGCCTCGAAAGGTAGAGCGTAGCCTTTGCCGCCTCCTCTGTTTCGGCCGCGACTTCGTGGATCTCCTCCGTGATCACCGAACGGTCGAGCGTGGTGATGTCGGGCCAGTTGATCTCGATCATATTTTCCGAAGGGTCGCGCACGTAGAGCTGTACCGCCCCGTCCGGCAACTGATACATATAAGAGAAGTAGCCCGACTCGAACCTGACGCCGAGCTCCTGCGCCTTCTCGTACGCCGTCTCGAAGTCGTCCACCTCTAGCGCGAAGTGGTGAGCTCCCGGCGCCGTGTCTCCGCTCTCGACGAGGTGCAGCTGCAGGTCGCCAGCGCGCAGCCAGCGCACCGGGAAGGGAAAATCGGGAGCGGGAACCTCCTCCATACCGAAAAGTTCCTGGTAGAAGCGCACCGACTCATCGAGGTCGTGGGCGTTGATGCTCACGTGCGTAAAGCCCGTGGTTTTCATTACTCTCGCTCCTCTCCTTTTCGAGCTACGTTCGGTAGCTCGTTCTTCTAGGCCTTATCGTAACGTTCTGAGAGCAGGTGAGCTACCCGGAAGGGGTCCGAGGAGATCACGGGGGCGGCGTAGAGCTCCATGGCCCCCATGTCCGAGGTGCGGCTCGCAAGGTTCCCCCGATCGACCACATGGATCACCACCGGGAAGGAGGACCAGTCCTCTTCGGTGGACGCAAGGGGTGGCAGGTAGAAGGCTACGTTGAAGGACGAGACGCCCAAGTCCTGCGTGTAACGCCCGAGAACATCGGCGAGTAAGCGGCGAAGAGGCTCGCCGAGGTCCGGGCCGAGGAGCACAACCTCTTTCTCCTTTGCCGGCGTGAGGCTGACGAAGCCGCGGACGTCTGGAGAGCTTGATGGGGGCGTGGGGATCGCGAGCCCCAGAGCCTCGTGCACCGAAAAGAGGTCGGAGAAGTAGTCCGAATCGTGTGCACTTTTGTACTCTAGAGCCGCCCGTCGGAGCCGCTCTACCTTCGGGTAGTGCGCGCCCCTGGCGGCCGTGACCTGGAGGTGGCCGTGGACCACGCTGGCTCCTGCCCGCCAGAGGCAGTTCCACATGAGAAACGGGTACTTCGCCGCCGGGTCTTCTTGGAGGGCTTCGCCGAGCCACCCCAGGGCCACGGAGGCGTAGTCGCTCACCTTCTCTGGGGTAAAGGAGAGGGGGTCGTGGTCATCGAAGACGACGAGCCCGTGGAAGCCGTCATACTTGGCTACGTTAGAGGCCGTTGTCGAGTAGGAACCCCTGACCCGGCCGAAGACGTCCGCGGGCGTCCCCTTCTCGGGTGCGCAGAACGGGTCCCCGTAGGTGTCTTCGATCTCCCGGCGCAGCAGATCCGGCGCGCCCTCGTCGGCAACGTCAATAGGACGCGAGGCTCGCAGCTGGTTGAATAGCGCGCCTTCAAGGGTCACGCGATCGGTGACACGCACTATCTTCTGCTCCCGCACGGCGTCCACGGATCCGAAGTTCTTCTCTACCCAGCCGCGCATCGCTTGCGGCACCTCCAAGCGACCGATGGTGGGGATTACGTCCAAGAGTTGCGCGGCGAGCGTGCGCTTCTCCGCAGACAGGTTCTCTATAAGGGTAAGGAGGTTCGTTATGCTCCGCTCCGGTACACCCTCGACGCTCAACCTATCCTCCTCAACCGCATTCTTCGGGGTGCTGTTTGCAGTACGGCATATCGCCGGGGAGCCGGTGACGGTTAGCGGCGACGAGATAGTAGAGGCGCTCCTGAAGCCGGTCGATGCCTGGCAACCTGTGGAACAAGAGCGGGAGCCGGACGCCGAGCGCGACCGCGAGGGAAGCGTTGATCGCCGCCGCGCCCCGGTAGCGACGCCGGGGTTTTCCGGGGGCTTCCCCGGGCTCGACGGCCCAAACCGACTCTTCGCACTGCTCCACGCTCAGGTCGGCCGCGGCGGGGACGCCGGGCTTTTGGTAGGGCACCGCCGACACGCGGCGGTCGCGGTCGAGCGCCCTCACCAAGCGCGCCGACCACGTGCAGAACCCTCACGCCCCGTCAAAGATCAGAACCAGCCGTTCGGGCAGCCGCGCCAAATACTCCTCCTCGTCATACGTCACGCTCCTCTCTGAGGCCCCACAGCGCCCGGTAAGTGCCCAGGACCAGCCGGCGACAGCCTTCCGGAAGTTCTTCGAACGGTATCTCACGTCCCATACGCTCGTAAGGCGATCGTCCACGGCGCAACGTGCCGCTGCCCCCGGGTTCGAATGGATCGCCGCTCATGGCAGGTACTGGTATTCCCCAGGCTTCTTCATCGCCAACAAGCCCGTGAATATCGCGGTGTACCGTTCGGCGGTCACGCCGCCGTCGTCGTAAATTCACACGTAGCGCGGAACACCGTCCGGCAGTAATCGCTTCCTCCTGTCTCGAAGACCCACGCCCGTATTGTACGATCGAACTCCTGCCCCCTTCACACAAGCGAAAGGGGCCGGAAACGTCCGGCCCCTTTCGCCTGGCTGCTGAAGGCTGACCGTTACTTGGCGAACTGCTGATCCTCGGTCGGGCGACCGGGGAGGTTTCGGTGTGGGTCATCGTCCGCGTCGTTGTACTGGTTGAACTGCTGCTCCTCGGTCGAGCCGGTCAGGGCGGTGGTGGAGGAGACGCCGCCGGAGATAACCTGGGTGACGTCGTCGAAGTAGCCCGCGCCGACCTCGCGCTGGTGCTTGGTGGCGGTGTAGCCATGCTCCTCAGCGGCGAACTCAGCCTGCTGAAGCTCGGAGTAGGCGGCCATGCCCCGGTCCTGGTAGTCGTGGGCGAGCTCGAACATGGAGTAGTTCAAGGCGTGGAAGCCGGCGAGGGTGACGAACTGGAACTTGTAGCCCATCGCCCCGATCTGGTCCTGGAAGGAAGCGATGTCTTTCTCGGAGAGCTTCATCTGCCAGTTGAACGACGGCGAGCAGTTGTACGCCAGCAGCTTGCCGGGGAACTCGGCATGGACGGCGTCCGCGAACGCCTTCGCTTGCTCTAGGTCGGGCGTAGAGGTCTCGCACCATATAACGTCCGCGAAGGGCGCATAGGCGAGCGCGCGTGCGACGGCTTGGTCTAGACCGGCTTTGGTCCGGTAGAAGCCCTCGACGGTACGCTCCCCAGTGAGAAATGGCTGGTCCACAGGGTCCACGTCGCTCGTGATGAGGTTCGCGGCGTCGGCGTCGGTGCGGGCGACGATGATCGTCGGAACACCCATCACGTCCGCCGCGAGCCTCGCGGAGATGAGGTTCCTTATGGCATGAGAGGTGGGTAGCAGGACCTTGCCGCCCATGTGCCCACACTTCTTCTCGCTCGCGAGCTGGTCCTCGAAGTGGATCCCCGCAGCACCCGCCTCGATGTAGGCTTTGGTGATCTCGAAGACGTTCAAGGCGCCGCCGAAACCGGCCTCGGCGTCCGCGAGTATCGGGGCGAACCAGTAAGTACCGTTCCTGCCCTCGGAGTGGTGGATCTGGTCTGCCCTCTGCAAGGTCTGGTTGATCCTCTTGACGACGTGCGGGCCGCTATCGGCCGGGTAGAGGCTCTGGTCGGGGTACATCTGTCCCGCGAGGTTGGCGTCCGCCGCTACCTGCCAACCGGAGAGGTAGATCGCATCGAGCCCCGCCTTGACCTGCTGCATCGCCTGGTTGCCGGTCAAGGCGCCTAAAGCCCTGACGTAGGGCTTCTCTTGCATCAACTCCCAGAGCCTCTCGGCCCCCATCCGCGCCAGGGTGTGCTCGATCTTGACGGAACCTCTAAGCCGCGCCACGTCCTCGGCCGTGTACGGGCGCGTAATTCCCTCCCACCGCGGGGACTTCCACTCTCGTTCTATCTCTATCGCCTGATTGCCGTTGAGCATTCTTTCTTCTCCTTCTATCGAACCTGTCTACACTATATCTCAAACAAACATACATGCAACTTGCACACAACCATTGTGTGCACCCTCTCGGGACGCGTCAAGTGGTGAGTGGCGCCGAGGAGGGCGGGAGTGTGGACCGGCGGCCCGAAGGTAGCACCGCCGGTCCTATTTCGAGGGATGGTTCGTATCTTCGGCTCCTTCTAGTCTAGGTACTCGTAGCCGGGGTAGGTCAGGAACTCGACGAAGTCGTCGTCGGTGGAGATGCGGGCGAAGAGCTCGGTGGCCTTGCCGAACTCGTCGTTCTTGTAGCGCTCCTCGCCGACGAGGTCTTTAATCTTCTCGAGTTCCTCGTCGAGGACCGTGTGGAACAGCTCCTCGGTAACCTCGGTGCCATCGTCGAAGATGCCCTTGGGGTGGTGGATCCACTGCCACACCTGGGCTCGGCTGATCTCCGCCGTCGCCGTGTCCTCCATGAGACCGAAGATCGGTACGGCGCCGCGGCCCGCCAACCACGCCGCCAAGTACTGAACGCCGACGCTGATGTTGTTGCGGAAGCCCTCCTCGGTAATGTTCCCCTCGGGTCTCTTCAGAAGCTCGATGGCGTTCGGGTTCGCGTCTGGGCTCTTCTTGTCGATCTGGTTCGGCTCCGGCATGATCTCATCGAAGACCTCCCTGGCGGTCTCGACCATACCCGGGTGGGCCACCCACGTTCCGTCGTGCCCGTCGTTAGCCTCGCGCTCCTTGTCCTCCCGAACCTTGTTGTAGGCGAACTCAGTCCACTCCGGGTCGTTCGGCAATGGGATCTGGGCCGCCATCCCGCCGATTGCGTGCGCGCCTCGCCTGTGGCAGGTCTTGATCGTGTAGAGCGTGTACTGGCGCATAAACGGGACCGTCATGGTTACCTGCGCCCGGTCCGGGAGCAGCATGTCCTTGTCGCGGAACCTCTTTATGTAGGAAAAGATGTAGTCCCACCGGCCGCAGTTCAGACCCGCCGCGTGCTCCCTGAGCTCGTAGAGGATCTCGTGCTCCTCGAACGTGGCCAGGATCGTCTCGATAAGGACCGTAGCCTTGATCGTGCCCCGCGGTATCCCGAGCTCTTCCTGCGCCCTAACGAAGACGTCGTTCCAGAGCCTGGCCTCCAGGTAACTCTCCATCTTCGGCAGGTAGAAGTACGGGCCGGTGCCCTGATCCAGTAGGGTCCCCACATTGTTGAAGAAGTACAACCCGAAGTCAAAAATCCCCGCCGGAACCTGCTTGCCGTCCACGATCATATGCTTCTCGTAGAGGTGCCAACCGCGTGGCCGGGCAATGATCGTGGCCAAACTCTTGAGGTCTTCGTTTAGCTGGTAGTGCTTGCCGGTCTCCGGATCGTCGTAGGTGATGGTCCGGTGTATGGCATCGCGCAGGTTGAGCTGACTTTCGAGCATGTTGTGCCACGTCGGACAGTTGGCATCCTCGAAGTCGGCCATCCATGTGGCAGCGCCGGAGTTGAGGGCGTTTATGGTCATCTTCCGGTCCGGCGGACCCGTTAGCTCGACCCGCCTGTCCTGCAGATCGTCGGGGATGGGCGCTATCTTCCAGTCACCCTCGCGAATATGCTTGGTCTCGGGCAGAAAGTCCGGCATCTCGCCAGCGAATATGCGCTCCTGGCGCTCGGCCCGCTTCCGCAAGATCTCCTCGACGCGACCGCCGAACTCCCGGGACAGCTTTGCGACGAACGCGACCGCCTCGGGCGTTATTATCTCGTTAAACTCGTCCGGGATGGGGGACGTGAACTCGACCCCCTCCGCAAACTGCGTGGTCTTGCCCATGCTTTCGGGCTCCTTCCCTCTCGCTCTTACGGCTGCTCTCGAAGCAGAGCTACTTTAGCAAGCCGCGAGCCCCGACGCTCGGGACGGAAACCCGGTGCGGCCCCTAAGCCGCGGCATAGACCTCGATGCGCTCCCTCCTCTTAACCGGTCGCACGTAGACGACGCAACAAGTCGGCACGGATCTCCATCGGTAGAGCACCTCGCACTCCCACACACCGTCGAGCATCACCCTCTGCCCAATCGCGGGAACCTCCACCTCGTACTTGCGGTCTAGGATCTCCTCCGTCTCTGGGTCCCTGTACTGTACCGGTACCATAAAATTCTCCTTCTGTTGGTTCTCGACCTGCTAAAAGCGTAACAATCCCCTTGATATTAGTCCAATCGTTTGCTTGAATTATTGTCATAGAAAAACCTTATATCTAGCCAGCTAATCAAGCGTAGGCGACGGAAGTTAATTCGTTTGAGAGGG
>JALZFK010000313.1 GCA_030861585.1 Actinomycetota bacterium
TCGAGCATCTCCTTGACCCAGTCGGCGACCTCGATGCCTAAAGCCTCCATCTGCTCGACGGTCTCTTTCACGCCCAACAGGTCCCACATCCTGAAAGGCCCGGTCTCGTGGCCGTAGCCCCACTCCATCGCATGGTCCACGTCCTCCAGGGTGTCGGAGATCTCCGGTACCCGCCGGGAAGCATAGGCGAGGTCGGGCAGGATGGTATCCCGCAAGAACCGGGCGTGTCGGTCCTCCTCGGCCTGCTGCAGGACGAAGCGGAGCCGGGACCCCAGGTCGCCCTGCTCCTGCGCCTCCTCGACCAGCGGTATCTCGGGGTTCTCAGGCGGCTCGTACTCCATAGTCTCCAGGTTCAGGACATCGAAGACCTTCTCGCCGTCTCGCTCCTCGCGCTTGTAGAAGCCGCTGCCGGACTTCGCGCCCAACAGGTTTTGTTCCCGCATCTCGTTGAGCTTCTCGGGCGGGCGCAGCTGCTCCCTCGACTCATCGTCCGTGACCTCCTCGTAGAGGTTCTCCGCGACCCCAACGGAGATGTCGAGGCCGACCTGGTCCTGGAGCCTAAAGGTGGCCGTTTTGGGGCGTCCGATTAGGGGACCCGTTATGGCATCTAACTCCTCGATGCCGTACCCGTTCTCGAAGGCGTAGCGCATCACGTTCATCATGGAGAAGGTCCCGAGGCGGTTGCCGATGAAGTTCGGGGTGTCCTTGGCGAGCACAACACCCTTGCCCAGGACCCGCTCTCCGAAGGCTTGCACCTCCTCGACGAGCTCGGGGTCGGTCTCTTCGGTGGGGATGATCTCCAGAAGCTTTAGGTAACGTGGCGGGTTGAAGAAGTGGGTTCCGAGAAAGCGTCTCTTAAACCCCTCCGAGCGACCTTCGGAGATATTGTGCAGCGGGATGCCGGAGGTGTTCGTCGAGATGATGGCGTCGCTTTTCGCGTGTTCCTCCACCTGCGCCATGAGATCCTGCTTGGGCTCGAGCTTCTCGATGATAGCCTCGAGGATCCAGTCGACTTCGGCGACGCGCCGTAAGTCGTGCTCCAAGTTTCCCAAGCGTATGCGCTCTGCGACCCGATCGCTCATGAATGCGGGGGGCCTAGCGTTCTTCACTTGCTCGAAGGCCTGTGTGACGATCCTGTTGCGAACCTCGGGCGAGTAGAGCGTCAGGCCCTTGTTTTTCTCTTCCTCGGTTAGCTCATCCGGGGCTATATCCAGTAAATCTACATCGAGGCCGGCATTGGCGCAGTGTGCCGCTATGGCCCCGCCCATAGTCCCCGCGCCCAAGACCGCTACCCGCTGTATACTACACGTCATTCGTACCTCCGTGGTCCATCCCCTTCCCGGCTAAGGGGGGTATGTTAATTAATGTAACCCAAAACAGGGCTTGACACTCTCGGCCCTCGCGTTCGATCGTTCGAGCAGCTGACGACCCGGAGCCTGCGTTGGACGTTGAGGCTCCCGGTCTCCATGAAAGGTCGGGCGGTTAGCTCTGGGCGAACTGGTAGCCTTCGAATTGCCCGCGCAGCTCTAGCTTCTTGAATTTACCGGTGGCGGTCTTCGGGAGCTCTTCGATGAACTCGTAGGCATCGGGGAGCCAGAACTTGGCGAAGTCGCCCTCCAGGTGCTCCTGCAGCTCCTCGGGCGTGGCCTCCTGCCCCTCCTTGAGGACCACGACCGCCAAAGGTCTCTCGTCCCACTTCTCGTGGGGTATGGCGATCACGGCGGCCTCGGCGACGGCCTCGTGAGCCATCAGGGCGTTCTCCAGCTGAACCGAGGAGATCCACTCCCCTCCCGACTTTACGAGGTCCTTATCGCGGTCCTGGATGTTGATGAATCCGTGCTCGTCTATGCTGACGATGTCGCCGGTCTTGAACCAGCCGTCCTCGGTGAAGTCCTTGGCGCCTTCTTCGGTCTTGAAGTAGCTGCTGGCGACCCACGGTCCCCGCACCTCGAGCTCGCCCATAGTCTCGTCGTCCCAGGGCACGAACTCGTCGGTCTCCTCGTCGCGGGCCCTTATCTCGATGAACGGCACCGGGTATCCCTGCTTGGCCTTGTAGTCGAGCTGCTCGTCCTCCGGGAGCTCCAGCAGATCCGAGGTGAGGTTAGAGACCGTGCCTATGGGGCTCATCTCCGTCATGCCCCAGGCGTGGATGACGTCGATGCCGTGGCGCTCTTTGTAGGCTTTAATCAGCTTTTTAGGCGCCGCCGAACCGCCGATAACCATCGAACGCAACGCCGAAAGGTCGTGCTCTTCAGTCTCCTCGTCCAGAGCCTCCAACACCGGGAGGTACACCGTGGGCACCCCCGCTGTGAGCGTAACCTTCTCCTGCTCGAAGTCCTCGATGATGCTCTGCGCGTCCAGGTGCACCCCCGGCATCACCTGTTTCGCCCCCACGAGCGTCGAGGCGAAGGGCAGCCCCCAAGCGTTAACGTGGTACATGGGCACCACCGGCAAGACGCAGTCCGTTTCCTTCAGGTCCAGTGTGTTCCCCAACGCCACCATCATCGAGTGCAAGGCTATCGCCCGGTGCGAATAGAGTGCTCCCTTCGGCCTCCCCGTGGTGCCCGAGGTGTAACACAGGGCCGCCGCCTGCTTCTCGTCGAACTCCGGGTATTCGAACTCTCCCTCGTCGGCGTCGGCGAGCAGCTCTTCGTAAGAG
>JALZFK010000384.1 GCA_030861585.1 Actinomycetota bacterium
CTGGCGGGTCTGCAGGCCAAGACCGCCCGCGTGATTCGGGGCGGCGAGGAGGTCGACGTTCCTGTGGAGGACGTAGCGGTGGGAGACGTGGTCGTGGTACGGCCCGGGGAGAAGATCCCAGTGGACGGGCGGGTCATCAGTGGCGAATCGGCGGTTGACGAGGCCATGATTACGGGTGAACCCATACCCGCTGCCAAGCGGTCCGGAGACGAGGTTATCGGCGCCACCATAAATGCCTCTGGGGCGTTCCGCTTTAGGGCGACCAGGGTCGGTAAGGACACGGCGCTCTCCCAGATCATAAAGATGGTCGAGGAGGCCCAGGGCTCAAAGGCTCCAATCCAGCGTCTCGCCGACAAAACAAGCGGTGTGTTCGTCCCGATAGTCATGGCGCTCGCCACCGTGACATTCTTGGCGTGGCTCCTCTTCGGCCCCGAGCCCGCCTTCACGCTCGCGCTTCTGAACTTCGTGGCGGTGCTCATTATCGCCTGTCCGTGCGCGATGGGGCTGGCGACGCCGACCTCGATTATGGTGGGCACCGGCAAGGGCGCCGAGTCCGGCATCCTCATAAAAGGTGGAGAGGCCTTGGAGGGCGCCCACAAGCTCGACACCATCGTCCTCGACAAGACGGGCACGCTTACTAAGGGCAAGCCCGAGCTGACCGACGTGGTCTCTGACGACCTTTCCGAAGACGAGCTGTTGAGACTCGTCGCCTCTGCGGAGCGCGGCAGCGAGCATCCCTTGGGCGAGGCCGTAGTAGAGGGCGCGAGGCGTCGAGGCCTCGGTCTCGCGGAGGCCTCGACGTTCGAGGCCGCAGCCGGAGGTGGCATCAACGCTCGAGTGGAGGGACACGAGGTCTTCGTCGGCACGAGGAGGTTTCTCTCAGAGCTGGGAGTTAGCGAGGACGGGTTCGTATCGCGGGGCGAGGAGCTGGCCGTATCCGGGAAGACCCCCATGTTCGTTGCGGTAGACGGTGAGCCGGCAGGCCTCGTCGCGGTCGCCGACACGCTTAGGGAAGAGTCTAAGGAGGCGGTCCAGCTGCTGCGCTCCTTGGGGCTCGAGGTGTTGATGATCACGGGCGACAATAGCCGGACCGCCGGGACTATTGCACGCCAGCTCGGTGTAGAGCGCGTGCTGGCCGAGGTCCTGCCGGGCGACAAGGTCGCCGAGGTGAAACGGTTGCAAAAGGAAGAGGGCAAGGTAGTCGGCATGGTCGGAGACGGGATAAACGACGCGCCGGCCCTCGCGCAAGCCGACGTGGGCATAGCGATAGGTGCCGGCGCCGACGTCGCTATGGAGGCCGCCGACTTGACCCTCATTTCAGGAGACGTACGTGGGGTGGCGCGGGCCATAGAGCTCTCTAAAGCCACGGTCAGGAACATCAAGCAGAACCTCTTCTGGGCCTTCGCCTACAACGTGCTCCTTATACCGGTGGCCGCCGGCGTCCTCTACCCCTTCTTCGCCGGCGGGACGGTGCCGGAGCCGCTGCGGCCCTTCCTCGGCGAGTACGGATTCTTGAACCCCGTGCTCGCGGCGGCGGCGATGGCCCTCTCTTCGGTCACGGTGCTCTCCAACGCCCTGCGGCTGCGCCGGGTGAAAACCCTCTAAGAGAAAGGGAAGCGATGGAGTCAACGCGGAAAAACGAGCAGACGACACCAGATACCGCCCACGGCTACATCAAGGCCAAAGACAAAGAGAAGGTGCAGAACCGCCTCAGACGCATAGAAGGCCAGGTGCGCGGCCTCCAGCGGATGGTCGACGAGGAGGCCTACTGCGTGAACGTCCTCACCCAGATCGGGAGCGTCGTCTCAGCTCTAGAGAAGGTCGGCACGATCCTGCTCAAGGATCATGTCGAGCACTGTGTTAAGGAGTCGATCGAGAAGGGTGAGGGCGCCGACGAAAAGATAGAGGAGCTTACCGACGCCGTCGAGCGGTTCCTGAGAGTATAGAAAGGAGAAGATCTCCATGATTGAGGCAGCTTTCCACGTGCCGGAGATGAGCTGTGGCCACTGCAAGGCCGCGATCGAGGGTGAGCTGTACAAGCTCTCGGGCGTGGCGTACTCCAACGCAAACCTTGAGGAAGGGACCGTGAAGGTCTTCTACGACGAGGGAAGGGTGAGCGAAGAGCAGCTCAAGGGCGCCATCGAGGACGCCGGCTACGCCGT
>JALZFK010000007.1 GCA_030861585.1 Actinomycetota bacterium
CCATGCCATCGCGGGCGACGTCGGTGTAGAGCACCGAACCCACGCCGTCCTCCGCGAGCTCCCAGGCGAGGTCGAGAACCTTCCAGCCGCTAGCCTCCCGCCAACCGTGGGTCGCCACGATGCCGTCCCTCGCATCCACGGCCACGACCATGACCTCCCCCATTTCGTCTACCGCCCGCTGCCTAAGCCCGCGATCGAGTACCGCCGCCGTGCCCACGACTACGCGGGCGGCCCCCGCCTTTCGCAGAGCCCGCAGGTCTTCGAGCGTACGGACGCCGCCCCCGACCTGCAAGGGCACGCTTACGGAACCAGCCATCTCCCGAACCAGCTCAAGCTGCACAGGTCGACCCTCTTTCGCGCCATCGAGGTCCACGACGTGGATCGCGCGAGCGCCCTGGCGCTCCCACTCCCGGGCGCGCCCTATGGGATCCGCGTCATACTCCTTCTGGCGGTCGAAGTCGCCTTGCTTCAGCCGGACGCACCGACCCCCCCTCAGGTCTATGGCCGGGTAGACAACGAAGCCCGGTTTCACACGGTCCGGGCCCAGGAGAGAAAGTTCTCGTAGAGCGTGAGGCCCGCCCGGCTACTCTTCTCGGGATGGAACTGGACGGCGACGAGGTTCTCCCTGCCGGCGGCGGCGCAAAAAGCCCCGCCGTAATCGGCGATGCCGAGGAGATCCGACGGTTTATCCGGCTCTGGGTGGTAGGAGTGGACGAAGTAGAAGGCCTCACCACTCAGCCCGTCAAGGACTGGGTGGTCTCGCACCACTTCGAGCTCGTTCCAACCCATGTGCGGTACCTTCAGATCCTCGACGTCGAACCGGACCACCCTCCCGGGCAGAAGGCCCAAGCCCTCCACGCCCGGCGATTCCTCGGACCCCTCGAAAAAGACCTGAAGCGCCACGCACACCCCCAAGAAAGGTTTGCCGGTGCGGTAGGTTTCGAGGCAGGCCTCGTCCATCCCCCGCGCCCTAAGCTCCTGCATGCAGTCCCCAAACGCTCCCACGCCCGGTAAGACCACCGCGGCAGCGGCTTCGACCTTCTCCGGATCCGGCGTGAGGTCCACTCGTGCCCCGACCTTCTGGAGGGCTCGGGTCACCGAGAGCGTGTTGCCAGCATCGTAATCGACCACGGCGACGTTTAAGCTGTTCAGCATCTCAGCACCTCTGACCGACGAATCGGCAAATTCAATCTACGACTCCCTTCGTCGAAGCGCTGCCGCTGCTTCTCCGGGCAACTCCCGTGCGGAGAGCCACCGCCAGCGCTTTCACGCTGGACTCGACCTTGTGGTGGGCGTTCTCGCCGTAGTGGCAGTTGAGATGGAGGGTGAAGCGACCGTATTGGGTAAAGGCGCGCAGGAACTCGGGGAAGAGCTCGACGTCGAAGGTGCCGATCTTCTCGGGCATAAATCCTAGGTTGCAAGTGAGGTGCGATCGTCCCCCGAGGTCCACTACGGCAGTGGAGAGGGCTTCTATGAGCGGCGCCGAGGCGTCGGCGAAGCGGACGAGGTCGGTGCGGTCGCCTAGAGCCTCGTCGAAAGCACGCCCGAGGACAAGGCCAGCATCCTCGACGGTGTGGTGGTAGTCCACCCAAGTATCGCCCTCGGCCTCTACCATCAGGTCCATGCCGGAGTGATGGGCGAGAAGGTGCAGGACGTGGTCGAAGAAGCCGACCCCCGTCTTCACCTCCGCGCGTCCTTCGCCGTCCAGTTCGAGGCGCACTCGTACGTATGTCTCGCCCGTTCTTCTTTCAGCATTACCGATCCGCATCATCGTTCTTCCCGTCTCGGGTCTACAGTGCCATCGAGAAATGGTAGCTGGAGATCTTCATTCCTTCCCGGAAGTAGAACCTGTGCGCCGCGTGCCTTTGCACCCCAGAGTCGAGCTGGAGGGTAGAACAGTCCTCCTCCCGCGCCACCCCCACGAGCCAGTCGAGCATCCGCTTACCGTGCCCCTCCGAACGGACGTCTTCGGCGGTCACGAGGTCGTCCACGTAGAGGAACCTCCCGTAGGCCAAAAATTCGATGACCCTAAACCCCGCCACGCACCGCACCTCCCTATCCTCGGCCGAGAACGCTAGCCGGTAGCCCGAGCGTCGCAGGCGGCGCACGACCCTGAGATATCCCTCTTCTCCGAGGTGTGGGCGCAGCTGCCGCATCACAGGGAAAGTAGCCGAAACCTCGGCGTCCGTCGCGGCCTCCCTGATCACTTACCACCGCTCTTCTCGAGCCGTACCCCGACGCTTTTGACATGGTTCTCGAAGCCCTCGAGGCTGGCGAGGCGTTCGACGTGGGGGCCGAGATTCGCGAGGGCTTCGGGGGTGTAGTGGATGTAGTTGGTGCGGGCGATGAAGTCGTGGGTGCCCAAAGGAGAGGCCCAGGCCGCCGTACCCCCGGTGGGCAAGGCGTGGGAAGGACCGGCGGCGTAGTCGCTAAGCGCGATGGGACTGTGGTCTCCAACCGCCAACATACCGACGGCGTCGAGGTTTTGCACGATAGCCTCCGCGTCCTCGCAGATCACGTGCGCGTGCTCGGGGGCGTACAGGTTTGTTATCTCTACGGCCTGCGCCGCATTGCGCACCCGCACGAGCGTGATAAGCCCCGCGGGGTCGCCGACTAACAAGGGTTCGATGCTTCTTACCAACTCGCCCGAAGGGGTGAGGAGGACGGCGGAGGCGCCCGAGAGGTGCTCGGCCTGGGCCATGAGGTCGTGGGCCACTCTCTCGGGGAAGGCGCTAGCGTCGGCGACCACCACGAGCTCGCTCGGGCCCTGGGGCGCATCCACGCCCACTACACCAAAAACCTCGAGCTTGGCGGCGACCACGTAGTCGTTGCCGGGACCCGCGATCTTATTCACGGGTGGGATGCTCTCGGTA
>JALZFK010000013.1 GCA_030861585.1 Actinomycetota bacterium
TAAACGAGGTGCACAACGAGCAGCTCCTCGAGGAGTACGGGGGGCGCATGGGCGACGTTGTAACCGGCATCGTCCAACAAGCGCACCGGAGGATGACGCTCGTGGATCTGGGAAGGGTCGAGGCGCTTTTGCCGGCGAGCGAGCAGGTCCCCAACGAGCGCTACGAAAACGGGCAGCGCCTCAAGTGTTACCTTTTGGAGATCCGGGAACCCGGACGAGGACCCGGCCTTACGGTCAGCCGGCGGCACGAAGGCCTACTCAAGGGCCTCTTCGAGCTGGAGGTGCCAGAGATCTACGACGGCCTCGTGGACATAAAGGCCGTAGCCAGAGAGGCGGGCTTACGTTCGAAGGTCGCGGTGTGGTCGAAGGAGTCGGGGATAGACCCTGTGGGTGCCTGCGTGGGGCCGCGGGGGAGCCGGGTGCGCGCGGTGGTCTCCGAGCTTCGGAACGAGAAGATAGACATCATCCAATGGGACCCGGATCCCGCGCGCTTCATCGCGAAGGCGCTTTCGCCGGCACGCGTCAGGGAGGTTTACCTAGACGACGACGAGAAGCAGGCCGAGGTCATCGTGCCGGACGACCAGCTTAGCCTGGCAATCGGCCGGGAGGGCCAGAACGCCCGGCTCGCCGTTAAGCTGACCGATTGGAAAATAGACATAAAGCCCGAGAGCCAGGCTCTGGAGTTTGATGAAGAACTGGAAGAGGAGTGGGAGCCCGAGGAGGACTCGACCATGCACCGCTGCCGGGCGGTCCTCGCCAACGGTCGGAGGTGCGCGAACACGGCGTTGCCGGGCTCTTTGTTCTGCGGGATACCTTCGCATCAGGCCCAGGCTGCAGAGTTTGAGGGCTTGGTAGAGGGCTCTTAGGGGGTTAGATGGGTAAACGCGTATACGAGATAGCCCGCGAGTTATCGCTGGAAACGAAGGAAGTCATGAAGCGCCTCAGAGAGGCGGGCGTCGAGGTCAACAACCACTTTGCCGTGGTCGAAGATCCCGTCTACGAACGGGTCTTCGGACAGAACGGTAGCGCTGCCACCCCGGCTCCGCCGGTAGACGCTAGCGGAGAGAACGGGCGAGCCGAGGCTTCGACGCCTCCCACCAGGGAAGCCCGGAAGGAGAGGAAAGGCGGCCGCAAGCGGCGTCGGGTGGTGATAGACGCGAGCGCTACGAACAGGGGGCCGCGGCCCACCGTCACCGAGGCACAGCCCAAGAAGCCACGCCCGGTGTCCGGCGAAGCCGAGGCGAAGCCGGAGGAGAAAAGCGCAGTTAGGGTCGAGCCGGGGGCGACGGTCAAGGACCTGGCCGACGCGGTAGAGGTGCCGCCTACTCAGATCATTAAGGTCCTCATGTCTTTGGGCGAGATGAAGACCGTGACCCAAACGCTCTCGACGGAGGAGATGGAGCTCATTGCCGAGGAGATGGGTGTCCAGATCGAGATCGAGGCCGTCGGGGAGCCCGACGAGGCAGTGACGCCGGAGGACGCGCCGGAAGACCTCGTCGAGAAGCCACCGGTGGTCACCGTTATGGGCCACGTGGACCACGGGAAGACCTCCCTCCTGGACCGTATCCGCCGTTCGGATGTTCAATCCGGCGAGGCTGGGGGTATCACCCAGCACATCGGCGCCTATCAGGTCAAGAGCGGCGACGATAAGAGAATCACATTCGTCGACACCCCGGGCCATGAGGCGTTCACCGAGATGCGGGCCCGGGGCGCCAAGATCACGGACGTCGTCGTTTTGGTGGTGGCCGCGGATGATGGGGTGATGCCCCAGACCGAAGAGGCCATAGAGCACGCCAGGGCCGCCAACGTCCCGCTGGTCGTCGCGCTCAACAAGATCGATGTACCGAACGCTAACCAGGATCGGGTTTTGGGCCAGCTCTCCGATAGGGAGCTCGTGCCGGAGGTCTACGGCGGCGAGACGGTTACCGTGCCGGTCTCGGCCAAGACCGGTGAGGGGATAGACGAGCTTTTGGAGAACATCCTTGTCGTCGCGGAACTCGAGGAACTGAAGGCTAACCCGAAGGCGCCGGCCAGCGGGTACGTGATCGAGAGCGAGCGCGACCCGGGGCGCGGTCCGGTGGCTACGCTCCTCCTTAACCGGGGCACTCTCCACCGGGGAGATATCGTGCTCGCCGGAACGGCTTATGGGCGCGTCCGAGCGATGTTCGACTACACGGGCAAGCGCATCAAAGAGGCGGGGCCTGGAAGCCCGGTGGAGATCTTGGGGCTCTCTGGAGTACCCGAGGCAGGTACCCGCTTTGAGGTCCTGGACCACGAGCGTACCGCTCGTGATAAAGCCGAGCAAGCCGAGGCTGCTTTGAGGCGCCAGGAGCTCGCCGAGGGTGGTCCCAGGCGTACACTCGAGCAGCTGTTGGGTGAGGGCGGAACGCAGGACCTGAACCTTGTCGTCAAGGCGGACGTTGCGGGAAGCGTGGAGGCTTTGAAGGAGGCTTTGGCTAGGCTCTCCACCGACGAGGTGCGGATCAATATCGTAAGAAGTGGCGTGGGTGCCGTCACGGACTCGGACGTGATGCTGGGTTCCGCGAGCGGCGGGATCGTCTTGGGCTTCAACGTGCGGCCCACGAACACGGCTAAGCAGGTCGCGGAAAAGGAGAACGTCGAGATCCGGACCTACGAGGTGATCTACAAGGCCCTGGAGGACATAGAGGCGGCGATGCGCGGCATGCTCGCCCCCGAAACCGAAGAGAGGGAGACGGCGACCGCCGAGGTCCGCGCTACTTTCAGGGTCCCGAACGTCGGCGTAGTCGCGGGCTGTTATGTGGCCAGCGGCGAGATCTTCCGCAACAACCGGGTGCGCGTCATCCGGGACGGCGTCGTGGTCTACGAGGGCCGGATAGGCTCCTTGAGACGCTTCAAGGATGATGTCCGCTCGGTACGCTCCGGCTTCGAGTGTGGCGTCGGCGTCGAGAACTTCAACGATGTCAAAGAGGGTGACGTCCTAGAGTTCTTCGAGATCGTTGAGGTCCCAAGGTAGTTAGGACCCTTTGTTCTGCACCGTGAGGCTGGAGCTGGAGCTGCCCTTCGCCTCCAGCCTCAAGGCCAAACGCCAGACCTTGAGGTCCCTCAAAGACCGGCTCAGGCGTAAGAACGTCTCCGTCGTGGAGGCCGGTCATCAGGATCTCTGGCAGCGGGCCACGATCGAGCTAGCCTTAGCCGCCCAGAGCAGGCGGGCGGCCGAGGAGAAGCGCGAGGAGCTCCGGCGTGTCCTCTTAAACTACGAGGAACTCGCGATAATCGAATGGCGGGAGGAGTTCGTCAAGCTTTGAGGAGGCAAAAGCTATGAGTGGGCGTACCCGCAAGGTCGAATCCCAGCTCAAGGAGATCGTCGGGGAAGAGGTGGCTGCTTTGTCGGACCCGCGTATCAAGGGCCTCGTCACGGTTACAGGCGTCCGGGTGACGCCGGACCTTCAGCAGGCCACGGTCTTTTATAGCGTACTCTCGGATGAGGATCGCGAAGGCGCGAGAGTTGGCCTGCAGAGTGCGGCCGGACGTATCCAGGCCGTGGTCGGATCGCAGACGCGTCTGAAGCGTACCCCACGGCTCCTTTTCGAACCGGACCCGGTCGTCGACAACATAGGCAAGATAGAAGCGGCACTCAAAGAGATCAAAGAGACGGAGGGAGGTGCGAACGCGTGACGACGAGGGCTAACAGCACCACGCGCGAGGTCGCCGACTTCTTGAGGACCCTGAAGAAGGCCGCCGTTACCACCCACGTTGGCGCCGACGGTGACGCCATAGGAAGCGCCGCTGCCCTCGTTTGCCTCCTGCGCTCTTTGGGCTCACAAGCCCTTTTCTGTTACGCGGAGGAGGTGCCCAGCTACCTGAGGTGGCTGTTACCCGACGAGGAGCCCCTGAAGGAGTGTCCGCCAGATCACGACCTCCTCGTAGTGGACACCTCCCGCTCCGACCGGATCGGGGTGGCCCACGACAACGAAGGCGTCCGCACTGTACGCCTGAACCTCGACCACCACGAGGACAATCCCCTATACGGGGAATTCAACCTTGTGGACCCTAAAGCTCCCGCCAGCGCCCAGCTCGTGGCCTCCTTATACGAAAAGCTCGCGGTACCCTTAGACGGAAAGGCCGCCCAGGCTGTCTATGTGGGCGTCTGTACCGATACAGGCGGCTTCCGCTTCAGGAACGTCTCGCCTGAAGCTCACGAGCTGGTCGCCCGGCTACTTCGCGCAGGCGTGGTGCCGGCGGAGGTAAGCGAGCAGATAAACCGCACCGGCACGCTAGAGCAGCTGAACATAGTGGGGGTATCGCTGGCCAAAGCCGAGCGGTACGGGGAGGCCTTGATCTCGGTGGTGGATGAGGGCGACTACGAGCGCACTGGGGCTGGGGAGCTCGACTCCAAGGAGGCGATAGATCGCCTGAGAAACGTGGCGGGGGTGGAGCTGGTGGGGCACCTCAGGCAGGTGGAGGGGGGCACGAAGGCGTCGTTGCGCTCGGAGAGGGTGGACGTCGGGGAGGTAGCGCGCCGTTTCGGCGGCGGTGGGCACCGCTTGGCGGCGGGCTACACCACGCCCAAGGACCCGGAGGAAGCCAAGGAGGATCTACTGAAGGCCCTCGAAGGTATCGTGGACTTGGGAGGTACCTCCGACGGACGCGTTGGATAATCCCATGTCTGCCCTCTCCGGGGTGCTGCTTTTGGACAAACCGTCCGGCATTACCAGCGCCCGGGCGGTAGCCCAGATAAAGCACCTCTTTCCCAAGGGGACCAAGATCGGGCACACCGGCACCCTCGACCCGTTGGCCTCCGGGCTTCTCGTCCTTCTCATAGGCCGCGCCACCCGCCTCTCCCGCTACGTAACCGGTCTCGACAAGACCTACACCGCCATCGCCCGCTTCGGCGCCGTCTCCGATACTTTAGACGCGGACGGACGGATCACACCCCTTAAAGACGCTCCCCCAATGCCCGAGGAAGGAGCCCTGCGCGCCGCCGCCCGCCGCTTTACGGGCCAGATCTTGCAGGCGCCGCCCATGGCTTCCGCCGTCAAAATCGGAGGGGAGCGCCTGTATAAGGCCCACCGCCGCGGCGAAACCATCCATCGCGAGAGCCGCCCCGTGACGGTCCACTCCCTCGAACTGGTCTCCCTTGACCAAGACACCGCATCCTTCGCCGTCTCCTGCAGCAGCGGTACCTACGTTCGCGCCCTGATCTCCGACCTCGCCGACGCCCTTAACACCGGCGCCTACCTCACCGCTTTGCGCCGTACCTCCGTCGGCTATCTGAAAGCGGAGAACGCCGCACCTCTCGAAGAACTCACCTCCGATACGATGTTAAACCGCATAATACTAACACAGGTTGTGGTGTCGCACCTTCCGATGGTGGAGATTTCGCGTGGGGAGCGCTTCGCAGTATGCAACGGACGCCCTCTTGGGGCTTTTGGGATGCGGGGTAGTTGTCGGGTCGAGGTTGACGGGGAGTTGCTGGCGATTTACCGTGACGAAGACGGGGTGGCGCGGGCAGAGGTCGTATTGTGCGGGGGGTAGTCGTTGCTTTGGGGAACTTCGATGGGGTGCACCTCGGGCACCGCCAAGTGATCCGGCGGGCGGTCGAGGAGGCGTGCGGTCGCGGTAGTGGGTGTGTGGCAGCGACGTTCGAGCCTCATCCGCAAGCCGTTTTGAGGTCGGGGAGCGAACCCAAGCTCTTGACGACCTTGGACATAAAGAGGGAGCTTTTGCTAGGGCTCGGGGTCGACGAGGTGCGTGCGATCCCGTTCGACGAGGAGCTTTCGAGGAAGAGCCCCCAAGATTTCGTGCGGGAGGTGCTTGTCGGGGAGCTTCACGCCGCCGTGGCGGTGGTCGGCGAGAATTTCCGGTTCGGTTACAAGGCGTCGGGGGACGTGAAGGTGCTCGGTCGGTGCATGCGGGAGACGGGCGGGGAGGCGTATGCCGTCCCGATCTACCCTTTAGATGAGATTGTAGGCGAAAGCATCAGCTCCACCAAGATACGCGCTCTCCTCCAAGAGGGTGACGCGCGCGAGGCCGCGAGGCTCTTGGGGAGGCCCTATTTTATGCGCGGCGAGGTCGTGGTCGGGGACAAACGGGGCCGCGCGCTTGGCTTCCCCACCGCCAACGTGCTCCCAGACGCGTGCGCTCTTGTGCCCGGACGGGGGGTGTATGCGGGCTACGTACGGGTAGGTAACGAGCGTTATGGCGCGTGCACGAACGTTGGCGTGGCACCTACCTTCGACCGACACGAGCGCAGGGTCGAAGCGTACCTATTGGACTACGAAGGAGACCTGTACGGAAAAGTAGTCGACGTTGCCTTCGTCGAGCGCTTGAGACCGGAGAAGCGCTTCTCCGGCCTCGATGAGCTTAAGGCGCAGATAGCACGGGACGTCGTGGAGGCCCAAAAAGTGATTAATCAGGGCGTTTGATGCACGTGGTAACATATAGATGAACAAAGAAACAGGTTGAGAAACTAGAGAGCAAAGAGGAGAAGAAAGAAGTTGGCGGTAGTTGAGAACAAAGACGTGATAATCCAGGAGCATGCGACCCACGAGGGCGACACGGGGTCGCCGGAAGTTCAGGTCGCGGTGCTCACTCGTCGTATACAGCACCTCACGGAGCACTTGCGCGTTCACAAGCACGATTTCCATTCGAGGCGGGGCCTCTTAAAGCTGGTCGGCAGGAGGCGCCGGCTGTTGAAGTATCTGCAGAAAAGGGACGTCGAGCGTTACCGAGCGCTCATTCAGAGGCTGGGCCTGCGACGATAGCGCGTTCCGGCCGGCGTTTCGCTGCTTTCTTAAGGAAACACAAGGAGAAAAAGAATATGCGTTTAGAAATACCCGTAAGCGAGCGTCCGATGGTGCTCGAAACCGGCAAGCTGGCTCGCCAAGCCGGCGGCGCCGTCACGGCTCAGCTCGGAGACACGGTCGTTTTGGCTACCGCGACCCGCTCGGCTACCCCAAGGGTTGGTGTGGACTTTCTGCCCTTGAGCGTAGACATCGAGGAGCGGATGGCCTCGGCAGGTAAGATCCCGGGCGGCTTCATAAAACGTGAGGGGAGACCCAGCGAGCGGGCTATCCTGACCGCCCGACTCACGGACCGTCCCTTGAGGCCCCTCTTCCCGAAGGGCTATCACTATGAGGTACAGGTCATCGGGACCGTGTTCGGGGCCGACCAGGAGACGCCGTACGACACCGTCAGCATGGTGGGGGCGTCGGCGGCTTTGGCCTTGTCGGACATACCGTTCGACGGGCCGATAGGGGCCGTGCGCGTGGGACGAACGCTCGATGGGGCGTTCGTGCTCAATCCAACGTACGCGCAGATCGCGGAGAGCGACCTCGACCTCGTGGTGGCGGGGACGAAGGAGGCGATCACGATGGTCGAGGCCGGTGCGAACGAGGTCCCCGAGGACGTGATGGTCGAGGCCATGCTGGTAGCCCAAGAGGCTATCCGGGAGCAAGCCGAGGCGATCGAAGACTGGGCGAGGGAGTTCGGAAAGGAGAAACAAGAGATCGCGACTGAGGGCGAGGAGAACCCGTTCCTTACCGATCTCAGGGCGAGCCATCTCGACCGGGTCAAGGACGCCATCGTCAGCACCGACCGGCGAGCCAGGCACGATGCCTTGGACGAGCTCGAGGCGGAGCTCGTCGAGGGGCGCGAGGCGGAGGAGGCTGAGCAGATCCGGGCCGCGATCTCTACCCTCGAGAAGGAGGCGTTCAGGAAGCTCCTACTCGAGGATCGCAAGCGCACCGACCTACGGGGGATGGACGAGATCCGCACTACCACGGCTGAGGTTTCGGTCATCCCCCGCGTGCACGGTACGGGGCTTTTCACCCGTGGTGAGACACAGGTCCTCTCTTCCCTCGCGCTAGCGGACCTGGGCCTCTCCCAAAGGCTCGATACTATAGAGCCGCAGACGGGCAAGCGCTACATGCACCACTACAACTTCCCGCCATACTCCACCGGCGAGACGGGCAGGGTTGGGGCGCCCAGGCGGCGCGAGATCGGGCACGGCGCCCTTGCCGAGCGCGCCTTGATACCCGTGGTCCCGTCCGAGGAGGCTTTCCCGTACGCCTTGCGCATCGTCTCGGACGTGCTCGAGTCGAACGGTTCCTCCTCGATGGCGAGCGTGTGCGGCTCCACTCTGGCACTCATGGACGGTGGCGTGCCGATCAAGGCGCCGGTGGCCGGTGTGGCGATGGGTCTCGTTAAGGAGGGCGAGGACTACGTCATCCTCACGGACATCCAGGGCCTGGAAGACCACCTGGGCGACATGGACTTCAAAGTCGCGGGTACCCGCGACGGCATCACCGCTTTGCAGATGGACATGAAGATCACCGGGGTTTCGGCGGCCTTGCTTCGGGAAGCTTTGGCGCAGGCCAGACAGGGGCGGCTCGAGATCCTGGACGTCATGCGCGATACCATCGCGGCGCCGCGGACGGAGGTTTCGGACTACGCGCCGAGAGTCGAGGTTCTTTCGATACCGACCGAGAAGATCGGGCTCCTTATCGGCCCCGGCGGGAAGACCATAAACGCCATGCAGGAGCAGTTCGGAGTGAACATCTCCGTCGAGGACGACGGGACGGTCTACGTCGCGGGCGTGGATGGCGTCTCTGCCAAAGACGCCGCCGCGGCCATAACCGGGATGACCAAGGATGTCGAGGCCGGCGAGATTTATACCGGCAAGGTCGTCAAGACAACGAACTTCGGCGCTTTCGTTGAGCTAACGCCGGGCCGCGACGGGCTCGTGCACATCTCGCGCCTAACGCCTGGCCGGCAGCGCATCGAGCGGGTCGAGGACGTCGTTTCGGAGGGCGACCGGATCAAGGTTCGGGTGCTTGAAATCGATAAGCAGAAGCGCATCTCTTTGGAGAAGGTGGAGGACTAGGACTCTTGAGCGAGAGGAACGTCAACGTAAGGGAGCTTCCGGGGGGGGTACGGATCTTCTCCGAGCCCCTCTCGGAGGCGACAAGTGTGTCTTTGGGGGTCTGGATCCGAGCCGGCAGCCGCGATGAAAAGGACGAGGTCGCTGGGATCACACACCTCATGGAGCATATGCTCTTCAAAGGTACGCCATCGATGGACGCTTTGGGTATAGCGGAGGCCTTCGAGGGTATCGGTGCCCAAGAGAACGCGGCGACCGGTGAGGAGTACACCGTGCTCTACGCCCGTTTCTTGCCCGAGCACTTGGAGAGAGCCCTAGACATCATGAGCGAGATGGTCCTTAAGCCCACGCTCGCGGACTTAGAAAGGGAGCGGGAGGTGATCGTCGAGGAGATCAAGATGTACGAGGACAGGCCCGACCAGCTGGCCGACGAGTACCTCTCCGGTCTTATATTCCACGACGACTCTTTGGGCCGCCCGATAATCGGTTCCGTGGAGACGGTCCGTGGTGTGGACCACGATACCTTGAGAATCTTCCACGATAACACCTACACCGCCCCGAACGTTTTCCTCGTCGGCGCCGGCAAACTCGATAGTGAAGAGTTCGAGCGCATGGTCGAGGAGAAGCTGGAGGGCCTGCCCTCGGGCGAGCTGTTCGTGCGGGAGGCCAACCCAAAGGCTCCGAAGAGTCGCTTCTTCTTCAAGTTCAAAGAAACCGAGCAGTACCACGTAGCCATGGGCTCCTTAGGGCTGCCCGCCAGAAGCGAGGACCGCTTCGCCATGTCGGCCTTGAACAACGTTTTGGGCGGCGGGATGAGCAGCCGGCTCTTCCAGGAGGTCCGTGAGAAGCGGGGCCTCGCCTACGCCGTGTACTCCTACCACCAGGGCTACTCCGACGCGGGCGCAGTCAAGGTGTATGTGGGCTCCACGACGGGGAACGTGGCCGAGGCTGTAGAGGTCATCTCCGAGCAACTCGACAAGATTCGCGAAGAGCCCGTCTCTGAGGAAGAGCTCAAGCGAACCAAGGAGCAGCTCAAGAGTTCGACAATACTCGCGTTGGAGAGCACCGCCGCGAGGATGACCCGCATCGGTCGAAGCATCATCACCGGCGCCGAGCTCTTGACCCCCGAGGAGATCTCCGCTCGCATCGACGCGGTGAGCGCCGAGGATATAAAGCGCCTCGCGAACGACCACCTGAACCTGGAGAACATGTACCTTGCCGCCGTCGGCCCTAAGGAGCTTGACCTAGGTAGGTACCTAGAGAATTAGCTAGTTAGGGTTAGTCAGCAGTCGGTAAGAACCAAGAAAGCCGGTTGCTGGCAGCCGATGCTTTAAAGGAGGTAACTCGAGCTGTTAGATAACAGAACCGTGCAGGTCGTACCCTTAGGAGGACTGGGGGAGATCGGCAAAAACATGACCGCCGTGCGGCAGGAGAGCGGGATCGTGCTGATAGACGCCGGCATGGCCTTCCCGGACGAGGAGATGCCGGGGATAGACCTTGTCCTGCCCAACTTCTCCTACCTCAGAGAGCACCAAGGCGAACTTAGGGGCATTGTCCTCACCCATGGCCACGAGGATCACGTCGGCGCCTTGCCTTATCTCTTGCGCGAGTTCGGCATCCCCGTTTACGGTACGAAGCTCACGCTCGAGCTTGTGCGCCCGAAGCTCACCGAGTTTGGTATAAGGAGGGCCGATCTTCGGGAGGTGAAGGCCGGCGACGAGATCGATCTCGGTGGTTTCGCCCTCGAGTTCATAAACGTCAACCACTCCATCCCGGACGCGGTCGCCCTGGCTTTGCATACCGATGTAGGATTGATAGTCTTCTCCGGCGACTACAAGATCGACCTGACCCCTATCGAGGGCAAACCGATGGATCTGGCCCGTTACGCAGCCCTAGGCAACGAGGGCGTGCTCGCCTACTTCGGCGACTCCACCAACTCCGAACGGCCCGGCTACGTGCCCAGCGAGCGCGTCGTCGGGGAGACCTTTAACGAGGTCTTCGAGACGAGCGAGGGGAGGATCATCGTCGCCTCCTTCGCCTCGCACATCCACCGCATAAGCCAGGTCGTGGAGGCGGCCAAGAAGCACGGGCGCCTAGTGGGGGTCACGGGGCGCTCCATGATCCGCAACGTTCAAATCGCCCGCGACTTGGGCTACCTAGACCTCCCCGAGGCGATGTACGTCGATCAGCGGGACATAAACCGGGTCCCCGACGGCGATATCGTTGTCCTCACGACGGGCTCCCAGGGCGAGCCCCTGGCGGCCCTCTCCCGCATCGCCAACGGCACCCACCGGCAGATAGAGGTAGGCCCAGGCGACGTCGTGGTCGTCGCCGCGCACCCTATCCCGGGCAACGAGCGAGGCGTGTCGCGCACGATCAACAACCTCATGAGGCGGGGTGCCGAGGTGCTCTACAGCCCCTTGCAGGCCGTGCACGTCTCGGGCCACGCCGCGCAAGAAGAGCAAAAGCTCGTCCTCTCGCTCCTCAAACCCAAGTTCTTCGTCCCGGTGCACGGCGAGTTCAGGCACCTGAGGCACCACGCGAACACAGGGATGGCCATGGGGATCCCGGAGGGGAACATCTTCGTTCTGGAGAACGGCGATCGGCTCGAGTTCAGGGACGAGGAGGCGAGGAGGTTGGATCCCGTTCCCGCGGGTATGTTCCTCGTAGACGGCGGGGGCGTTGCGGACACGTCCGAGACGATCATGCGCGAGCGCCAGCAGCTCTCCGAGGAGGGGATGTTTATCGTCGTTGCCCGTATCAACGCCCAGAGCGGCGAACCTTTGGGTCCGCCGGACGTGATCAGTAGGGGATTCGTGGACCCGCAAACGGCAAACGGACTCGTGGACGGGTCTATCGAGGTTGTCACGCAGACCTTAAGCCGCACGGCCAGCCGGCATATTACCGACTGGGGAGAGCTCAAGAATGCTATTCGAAGGGACCTTTCCGCCTTTCTCGGAGAGAGGACGCGCAAGCGACCGATCATCCTACCGCTAATAGTTGAGGTCTGAAGAACGGCCCGCACCACATAAGGTGCCCAGCTTCGGCATCGGGGCTTCTGCGCTAGACTTAGCCCATGGCTACGAACGAGCGGGCCGCGCGGAGGGGCTCCGGTAGGCGCACGGGGAAGAAGCGCGGCTCCGCCGCCCGCAAAAAAGGCACGTTTAAGGCGGCATCCATCATCAAGTGGGCCTTCTCCCGCGGAGTCGTGGGCTCCTTTCTGGTCGTCGCCGGGTTGTTCTTTACCGCGGCGTTCCTCACGGGCCAGGGTGCGTTCTTGGGCGAGGCCGGCCTCGTTGCCGCGAAGCGCCTCTTAGGTTTGGTTGGCTTTGCGCTGCCCCCGCTTGCGGTGCTCGCCGGCGCTCTCATGCTGCTTGGACGTTTGCCTCAGAAAAAAACCTTGGGCGTGGCGCTCCTTTTGCTCGCCGCCGCCGCTACCCTCACCGCTATCCCCGACGGGGGAGGCTTCCTCGGGAGAGGCGTGTATGTGACCATTCACTGGGTGGGCGGCTCCATCGGGGCTATACTCGTGCTCGGCTTTCTCTACGCCGTGGGCTTTTCTTTTTTAACCGGCGTTACTTTAGGCATGGCCACGCGAGAAATGGGCGATGGCGCACACTCCCTCTATCTGAAGCTGCGCTCACTTCGCGATGCACGCCAGGCAAAGGGTCTTTCTAGGTCGGAGATCGAGCACCCGACTACCCCGGAGGAGACCGCGCTGGAAGTTGACCCCCCGCAGGAGTGTGCGATCCCCGAAGAAGACCCCCGGGAGGAGGGGTTCGAGGTCGTGTTGCCGGAGTGGCAAGGCTCCTCGGGCTTAGAGGAGGGACGAGAGCAGGCCGTATCCGGGGAATACACGCCGCCCCCGTTCTCGCTCTTGAGCCTCGGCAGCGGAGATCCCGAACACGATGCCGAGAGGACGAGCCGCCGGCTCACGCGGGCTCTAGCCGAATTCGGGGTGGAGGCGTATGTGCTCCGGGCGGTGGTGGGACCGCGGGTGACGCGCTACGAGCTCAGGCTTGGGAGTGGGGTAAAGGTCGGCAAGGTCAGGAACCTCCAGCAGGACATAGCCTACGCCTTGGCGGCCACGGAGGTCAGGATACTTGCCCCGATCCCCGGCAAGAGCGCCGTCGGCGTCGAGGTGCCGAACACGAAAGCGGCTACCGTTACGCTTGGGGACGTCTTCCGGGAGTACCCGAGCGCAAACGACTGGAGCCTGCCCGTCGGGTTGGGAAAGGACATCTCAGGGCGGGCGGTCTTTTTCGACCTCGCGGAGATGCCGCATCTCCTGGTGGCGGGCACCACGGGGTCCGGCAAGAGCGTCATGCTCAACGGTCTCTTGACGTCGCTCTTGCTTACCACCGACCCTCGGTCAGTCAAGATGGTCCTCGTGGACCCCAAAAGGGTCGAGCTCTCGCATTTCGCGCGCGTGCCGCACCTCATAACGCCGGTCGTCACGGACGTTAAAAAAGCGGCGAACGCCCTGACGTGGGCGGTCTCGGAGATGGAGCGGCGTTACGAGGTTTTGGAGAGCGTCGGGGTGCGTTCCCTGGAGGGTTACAACGACCGCAGCGAGAAGCCAATGCCGTACGTGGTGGTGGTCATAGACGAGCTCGCGGACCTCATGATGACGGCGGCGGCCAAGGTCGAAGACGCAGTGATAAGGCTAGCTCAAAAGGCGCGGGCGGTGGGCATACACCTCGTGGTGGCCACGCAGAGACCCAGCGTGGATGTGATCACCGGCATGATCAAGGCCAACGTGCCGAGTAGGATCGCTTTCGCCGTCTCCAGCCAGATCGACTCCCGCGTAATCCTAGACGCCCCCGGTGCGGAATCGCTCCTAGGGATGGGCGACATGCTCTTCAAGCCGGTCTCCGCTTTGAGACCCTCCCGCGTCCAGGGCGCGTACATCTCCGAGGCCGAGGTCGACCGCGTCGTCTCCGCGTGCGCCGCAAAAGCCGAGGCGCGCTATATCGAGGAGGTAACGGAGGCGAAGATTGACAAGGAGGAGAAAGAGGAGCCGGAGGACGAGTTGCTCCCGGAGGCCGCCAGCTTCGTGGTCGCAACGCAGCAGGCCTCCGTGAGCGCGGTGCAGCGCCGCTTCAGGGTGGGCTACTCCCGAGCGGGTCGCATCATCGACGCCCTCGAACGCAAGGGCGTCGTCGGTCCCTACGAGGGCTCCAAAAGCCGCGCGGTTGTCGCTACGGAGCTGGATCTCGGATGCATCTTCGATGTGAACAATACGCCTGAGACAAACGGAGGAGCCAAGCCGTACGACGGGGATGTTTAGTAGAATCGTCTGATGAAGGCTTTGTAAGCTTTTATGGTAGTCTCTCAGCCATGAGCGTTGGGGACCAGAACGGGCAGGAGCAGCAGAAAACGCAGATCGGCGCCCTCCTCGAAAGAAAGCGCCGGGAGAAGGGCCTTTCGCTGCGCGACGTCGAGCAGGCGACCAAGATCCGGACTCGCTACCTGGAGGGTTTGGAGCAGGAAGACTACAGCGCGCTCCCCGATGCGGTCTATGTCCAGGGATTTTTGAAGACGTACGCGAATTTCCTCGGCCTGGATGGCGAGCAACTTTCTCGCGAGCTCAGGGATCGGCGGGCACCGCGCCGGGAACGGCAGCTTGGCGGCCACGAAGGTTTGGGGGCTAGCGAATTCGAGCGACCCCTAATATCCCCTGGGGACTTGGGCAGCGCCGAGCGGCGGAGGATCTCAGGAGCGCCCTTGCTCACCGTCGCGCTCGCCGTGCTCGTGATCGCGGCGGTGGCCCTGTACCTCGTCGGCGCCCGGTCTGCCGAGGAGGCCCAGAAGGAGGAAGCCCCGGCCGAGCCCGAATCTAGCCCCTCCGCAGAGCAGATCACCACCGGTCTGGCGGGCGGCGAGGAAGACACGACCTCTCAGGCCCTCGCCGGTACCATTCGGGCCACGGTGCGGGTCGTCGGTGGTTCTTCGGGGTTGACCGTCTCGACTGATGAAACCGTGGCGTATAACCAGGTCGCGCCACCCGATTTCTCCCGAACGTTCGAAGCACGAGATTTGCTCCGCGTCGAGGCCGCGAATGGCGGTAACGTGGAGGTCGAGGTCAACGGCCGGAACCTCGGCCGCCTCGCTAGTTCCGGCCAGCCCGTGACCCGCGAGTTCACACCGCAGAGCCCGGAGGTTGCCAGCCCGGAGGCTACCGGCCTGGAAGCTACTAGTAAGGCGCTCTCCTAAAGGTGACCGTCGGTTCCGTTCGAGGGGGAGCTCCAAAACCTATTGGGAGGGCGCGTTGCCTACAGTATAATCGGGGTGTAGCAAAAAGGGTTTAATACCGATATTCTCTGCGGGAGGATGCACAATGGACAAGACGAAGGCGATAGGCGCCGCCGTCTCTCAGATAGAACGGCAGTTCGGCAAGGGGTCGATCATGCGCATGGGCGACGAGGGGCCTCGGAAAGTGGCCTCGATCTCGACCGGGGCTTTGGCACTCGACCTGGCTTTGGGGGTTGGCGGCGTGCCCCGCGGTCGCATCATCGAGATCTTCGGCCCCGAATCCAGCGGCAAGACCACCCTCGCCTTGCACATCATCGCAGAGACGCAGAAGGCGGGCGGCCTCGCTGCGTTCATAGACGCCGAGCACGCCCTGGATCCGACTTACGCTCAGGCCATCGGCGTGGATCTGGAGAACCTCTACTTCTCCCAGCCCGACAACGGCGAGCAGGCCCTCGAGATCGCCGACACTTTAGTTCGCTCGGGAGCTTTGGACCTCGTCGTCGTGGACAGCGTGGCCGCCCTCGTGCCTAGAGCTGAGATCGAGGGCGAGATGGGCGACTCGCACGTGGG
>JALZFK010000023.1 GCA_030861585.1 Actinomycetota bacterium
CGGTCTCGGCCTACCTCCACTCCGCCGCGATGGTAGCGGCCGGGGTGCTCCTCTTGGGGCGAGCTTACCCCCTCCTGGAGAAGAGCCAGCTCCTGTTAGATGCCTTGCTCCTCGTCGGGCTCCTCTCTATAGTCGTCGGCGGCGTTCTGGCCCTCACGCGGGACGTTCTCAAGCAGCTTCTGGCCTGTTCCACGATCTCCCAGTACGGCTACGTCGTCTTCATGTACGGCCTCGGGGGGGAGTACGGCGCTGCCGGCGCGGCGTTCTATGTGATCTCGCACGCTCTCGCCAAGTGCGCTTTGTTCCTCACCTCCGGCGCCGTTACCGAGGCGACCGGCGAAGACCGCTTGAGCAGGCTCGGGGGCTTGAGAAAACCCCTTCCGCTCCTCGCGACAGCGAGCGGGGCCGCATCGGCGGGCCTCGCGGCCCTTCCCCTCACTATCGGCTTTTTCAAGGACGAGCTCTTTTTCGAGGCGGCGCTGGAGCGGGGGGTCCTTTTTGCCGGGCTCGCCGTGCTCGGGGCGGTGCTGACGCTCGCGTACGTCTGGCGCTTCTGGGGCGGTCTATTTCTCGGGGAGGTGCGCGACGGGGCAAGTTACCTCCCGGCTGCCTTTGTCTGGCCGGTCGCTGTTTTGGGGGGGCTCGTGTTCTTCGGCGGCTTTTTCGTCGAACCTTTCGCTCGCCTCGCCCAAGCCGCGGGCGCCGTCTCCTACGGGGCGCCGACCCCCATCGAGCCGGCGTATCACCTAGACCTACGTTCGGCGAACCTGATGGCGCTAGGTACGTTCGCACTCGGGGCCCTTCTCGTGGTTTCCAGGCCGGTTTGGGAGAGGGGAGCTTTAGCGGTCTCGCGGCTCGGGGAGGTTGCGGGGCCGGAGAGGTTGTACGAGGGGGCCATAGAAGGCCTCAACCGGCTCTCGGATTACGTCCACCGGGCGGAGATAAGGGACCTTCGGAGCCGGGTCGCGGCGATACTGTTGCCCGCGGGTGTCCTCGTAGGAGCTGGGATTTTGGCGACGCCCGTAGGGGGAGCCTACCGGGTGGGAGAGGTGGGGGGGCAGGATTTGCCGCTGCTTCTGGCCCTCGTAGCGGTGGCGGTGGCATCGCTCACCACGACCTACACGCGCCGGCACGTGACGCTGGCGCTGGTGCTGTCTAGCGCGGGGTTCGTGCTCGCGGTCGTGTACGCCTTCTTCGGGGCCCCGGAGGTGGCGCTCGTGGTGGTGCTCGTAGAGACGGTCCTGACGCTGCTCTACCTCGGCACCTCGAAGTTGATCCCCTTCAAGGTCCTGCGCAGCCAGGCCGAGCAGCCGCTCGGGGGAAAGCGCTGGCGCAGGGTCCTTTTCTCCGTCATCGCGGGCGCCTTCGCCTTCGCGGTGTCCTGGGGGACGCTCTCGCAACCCGCCCCGACAACCGTAGCCGAAGAGCACCTCCGGGTCGCTCCCGACGCCCACGCCAAGGACGTGGTGACGGCGATAATTGCCGACTTTAGGGGCTTGGACACCTTGGGCGAGATCTCGGTCGTCGCCCTCGTCCTTCTGGGGGTCGCAACCCTCCTCAACCGGGGGCGGCTGCCGTGAGGAACGCCCCGGCGAAGAGCCCGGAGGTTACGAGCGTCATGACGCGGACCGTGGCGAAGCTGCTTTTCCTGCCGACGCTGGTCGTGGCGGTGGCGATTTTAGCCAAGGGGTACGCCCAGCCCGGCGACGGTTTCTCGGCCGGGGTCGTCTGCGCTTTGGGGGTGCTGCTCCAGTACCTGGCTTTCGGTCGCCGGGAGGCGGAGAAGATCCCCATCGTGGGGCTCGCCGGAAAAAGCGCCTTCGCCGGGCTCCTCTTGGCACTCCTCGTCGCGACGGCGCCCGTGCTCTTGGGTGAGCCCGTCCTGACCCACTATCCGCGACCCGGCTCCGAGGCCGTGTACCTCGGGACGCTGGAGCTCATAACCGCGCTTCTCTTCGACGTCGGGGTGTTCCTGCTGGTCTTCGGGTTCGTCGTCGGGGCGATAAGAATCATTGCCCGCGCCAGCGCCGACGAGGACGAATACCGGGGCCCGGAAACCGTCGACACGAATATCGGCGCCAACGCGGAGCCCTCCGCCGGGGAGGAGGGGGGATGATACTCGCGGTCTCTTTGGCGGTGGCGGTGATGTTCGGTTCCGGGGCTTTCCTAGTCTTGCAGCGGGATCTCTTGCGGGTGGTAGTCGGGATCGTCCTGATCTCCAACTCCGCCTCCTTGTTCATCGTCGCCACGGGCCTCACGCGCGGGGAGCCCCCGATCCTACCGCTTCCCGAAGGTTCGTCGGCGAGCGACCCCCTCGTGCAGGCCATGGCGATCACCGCCATCGTCATCACCTCCAGCGTGGCTGCTCTGCTACTGGCCTTGATCTACCGGCTCTACGTTTCCCACGATACTGTGGACCTCGAAGACATCTCCGAGGCCGAGATGCGCTATGCCGAGGCCCTCGAACGGAAGGGCGACCCCGAGAAAGAAGGGGAGCCGGGGGAGGGATCTGCAGAGAAGGAGATGGAGGAGAGGACGCGGTGACGGGCCCGGCGCTGCTCGTGCTCCCGGTGGGTCTTCCGTGGGCGCTTGCGGCGGTGCTCGCCCTTTTGGATGGGAGGCGGGGATGGGTGGGTTGGGTAGCCGCCTCCGGCCTTGCGGCGAGCTTCGCCTCGGTAGTGGTGCTGGGCTTGAGGGTCTTGCGCGAAGGGCCGGTCGAGGTCGTCGCAGGCGGGTGGCCCGCCGGCGTTGGAATCGTTCTGCGGGCCGACGCCTTGGGGGTCGTGTTCGCGGGCGTCTCGATCGGCGTGCTCTTGGTCTCCCTTATCCACGAGCTCTTTGGCGATGGGGTGCGCTCGCGAACGTTCCCGACGCTGATCCTCTTTATGGCGGCGGGACTCTCGGGGTTGTTCTTGACGGGGGATGTCTTTAACTTCTACGTGTTCTTCGAGATTTCGATGACCGCGGCGTACGTCTTGACGGGCTACCGCGAGCAGGACTACCAGGTACGAGGTGCCTTCATCTTCGCGATCGTGAACCTGTTGGGTTCGGTCGTGTTCCTTATCGCCATCGCCGCCCTCTACCACGTGACGGGCACGCTCGAGATGCAGGCCATCGCCGAGAGGGTGCGCGACGTGAACCCGAACTCGTTGATCGTCATCGCCGCCGCGATCTTTGTCGCGTTCTCCTTGAAGCTCGGGCTCTTCCCGTTCCACTTCTGGCTGCCGGCGGTCTACGTTGGGAG
>JALZFK010000024.1 GCA_030861585.1 Actinomycetota bacterium
GAGAATACTTACAGCAGCAACTCGCCCCGTCCGCGCAAGCTCCTTAGCTTGTTTGCCTTGGAACCGGTAGGAGCAGGGTTCTCCCGTCGCGCACGATGAGATCGATCTCGCCGTAGCGCGTCCGGTAGTTGCGTTCGACAGGCACGTACCCTTTCCGCCCCCCAGGTACCTGAGAGCTAGGGCCTCGCCCTGATCTCCAAGCCGTCGTTTGCTCAGTCGACGACCCCGGCATAGCTCAAACGGTGCACCCGGCACGGACCGGCTTCCCGCAAGGACAAGCGGTGCTGCGGTGTACCGTACCCCCGATTGTGCTCGAAACCGTACTCAGGATACGCTTCGTCGAGGGCCCGCATCGCCCCGTCCCGCAAGACCTTCGCCACTACGCTCGCCGCTGCAACTGCGGCGCTCTTGCCATCAGCCCTAGGCAAACACTCCACCTCGGTTCCGAGCCTTAAGTTACCATCCGCAAGAACGCACCCAGAGTACGGAAGAAGCCCCTCGAGGACGCACCTGAGAGCCTCTTTATTTGCGGCACCTACGCCATAGCGGTCGATACACCACGCCGGGAAAGTAACGACACAAATCGCTCTGGCACCGTCAAGCACCTCTCCGTATAGCTCCTCACGCACCTGGGCGCTAAGGGCCTTCGAGTCGTTAATACCCGCGATCTCCTCCTTCCCGAGGACAACCGCTGCCGCGCAGAGCGGTCCGGCCAAAGCACCGCGCCCGGCCTCGTCCGCCCCTGCCAAAGGCCCCGAGCGCTCTGCCACCCACGCCGCGTCGAATGCATAGAAGGCGCCGCTCTCTCGACGACGTCCTCTGGTAGCCCGATCCGGCACTTCGCGAACTTACTTCGCCTTCTTGACCCGGGCTTTCTTGCCGACCTTCTCCCGTATGTAGTAGAGCTTTGCCCGCCGGACATCGCCCCTCGAGATCACGTCTATCCCCGCTATCTTCGGCGAGTGCAATGGGAAGACGCGTTCCACCGCAATCCCGAAGGAGTTCTTACGTACAGTGAACGTCTCGCCTATGCCGCTGCCCTTGCGCTGGATGCAAAGGCCCTCGAAGTTCTGGATGCGCTCCCGATTACCCTCTATAACCCGGTACCTGACCCGTACCGTGTCCCCCGCCCTGAACGCGGCGCTATCCGACCTTACCGTATCGTTCGTGATCACGTTTGTCTCCTCTCGCGGGTGGTGTTCGGAACCTCGGATGTAGGGCAGGGCATTCTTTTCGCCTCCCCCCCTCGCGCCACCGCCCTAGCGTCGGCCCTGCTACGAGCCTCTTCTTCCCGCCAGGCGCGGATCTTCGCGTGGTTGCCGGATAATAGCACGGCCGGCACCTCCTCTCCATCCCACACCGCCGGCCGTGTGTACTGCGGGGGCCCTAAGATTCCCTCCCGCGAAAATGACTCCCCGGCGAGACTCTCCGTATTCCCGAGCACGCCCTTTAGGAGCCGTATCACGGCATCCGAAAGGGCCGCCGCCACGATCTCCCCGCCCGAGAGCACGAAGTCGCCTAAAGAGACCGCCTCCGTTGCTAAAGCACCGTGCACCCGCTCGTCCACCCCACCATACCGCCCGCAGACGATGGTCAGATCCCTTCCCGCGGTCAGCTCTTTCGCCAGCTCCCTTACGTAACCCTGCTCTATGATACGCCCTCCAGGCTCTGTGACGATCACGCGCCGCTCCTCCCGAACCTTTCGCGCCGGAAGTCCATACACCTCTTCGAAGGCCCGTGCGACGACGTCCACCCGCACCACCATCCCCGCTCCTCCCCCGAAGGGGGCATCGTCTATCCTTCCTCCCGGTGCATACTCTCGCAAATCGAACGTACAGAATCCGATCAACCCGCGCTCGACGGCCCGCCCAATCACCCCGACGCCTACCGCAGCATCCACTACCTCCGGAAAGACGCAAAAGACGTCTATGCTCTTCATTCGGAGACGGGGAGATTCACCACGACGTGACCTGCCTCCGGGTCCACCGTGGGAACATGCTCGAAAGTAAAAGGCACGTAATGCTCCACGGCCGATTCGTTTCGCACCACCAGAACATCGTGCGCGGGCGTCTCCAAAAGGTCGGCTACGCTACCGATGCTCTTGCCGTCGGTGTCATAAGCTGCAAGTCCGATCAAATCCCCGACGTAGAACTCCCCCTCCTCCGGCGCGTCTAGCTCTCCACGATCCAAGAGCAGCTCCAATCCGCGCAGGTGTGCCGCCTCCTCGCGGCTCGTTATGCCTTCGAAGTCCACAAGGAAACCTTTGGGTGTCTCGCGCACGGCGAGTATCCGGCGACGCTCGCCGTTGACGAGAGGCTCGACGCCCTTCCGGAGGTGGCGTCCCGAGCCCGGGGTTTTGACCTTGACGGTGCCTCGCACCCCATGTGGGATGGCTATGAGCCCGATCACTACCGGGTCGGTGAGGCCCTCGACGGACCCTTCCACGGCCTTAGTCCGCGACCTCCACGTTGACGCGCTTGTTCGCCTTCACGGAGGCCGCCTTCATCACCGCGCGGATGGCCTTCACGATCCGGCCGCGCCGTCCGATCACTTTCCCCATGTCCTTAGGCGCCACCCGCAAGGTGAGATCCACCCTCGAGTCCGTCTCGCGCCCCGTAACCTCGACCTTCTCCGGCTCGTCGACGAGCGAACGGGCGAGGAAAAGGAGCAGATTCTCCAGCTGCTGCACCGGAAAACCCCTAAAGAACCCCTGAGATTTTCAAGAGATTGCGTACCTGGTTCGTCGGCTGTGCACCCTTACCGAGCCACTCCTTCGCCTTCTCCGTGTCGACGTGTATTTCCGAGGGGTTCGCGCGCGGGTTGTATGTCCCTACCCGGTCTATGAAGGCGCCATCGCGCGGGCTGCGCGCGTCGGCCA
>JALZFK010000033.1 GCA_030861585.1 Actinomycetota bacterium
TCCTACCTCCGTCCACTCCTGGGGAACGTCCCTTATTCCTTGAAAATTGGCCTTGATCGAGGGGTCCAGGGCAAAAATGGTAGATGGTATAAGGATCGCAGCCCCGACCAAGGTCCCACCTATGCCCATCGTGATGAAATCGCCCCGGGTTATCGGATCCTTCTGCAGCTCTTCTGCCAATTGCGAACGCTCCTTCTAGGGAGTTTCTTCCTGGTTAGCCTTCCTTAGCCCTCGGTGTTTTCTCAGATTCTGGTGTTCCTAATACTCTGGGCGTTGCCTGGTCAAACTGTTCTGGAGTTACGGGGGTTTGGCTCTCCACCTTGTACTCCGGTTGACCGTATATCGTGTAGGGCACCCGCGAGTTGGATTTCATCCAACCCATGCTCGCCGTCACGACGGCGGCCAGCACACCCAAGGCCAGAAGGACCGCGAGGTAACGGCCGCTCGGGTTACCGTACCTGAACTGCCTCCGGCCCCGGACGTAGGCCACCAGAGCGCCCACAGTCGCCAGGACCATGATCAGGATCATGATGTAGCGCATGTATAAGAACGGGAACTGGGCCAGCGGGGAGATCGAGTACAGCCCGGCCAGAGCCGCCACCAGCCCGAAGAAGCGGATGGGCCGCTGCCCGTCATAGTCCGGGTGCCTCTCGGCCCCCACGTACATTGCCACGTTGGAGAGCACGAAGAGCCCGACGACCATCGCCAGGTTTACGTACAAGAGGTTGGATGTGAATGTACCTTCATCGGCTCCCGAGCCCGTTAGCCTGTCGTAAGGGCCGGGCGCACCCAGCTTCATGGCGTAGGCTATCGTGAAGCCACCCAACGGCTGGAGCAACAAGAAGATCGTTCCCCAGATCACGCCCATCGAACCGGCCCAGTCGAAGAAGGCCTTGTCTTCGGCGCTCTTGGCCGTGCGATAGCTGAAGGCCGCCCACGCAGCGACGGCGAACGCCGGCCAGGAGAGGTTGCCGAAGATTCGGTGTATGTTCATAGGGATGAACGTCGGACTGAAGAGGCTGTAAAGTGCAGAACCGATGTTGCTCATGCCGCTGCCGTCTTGGAGAACCGGATCGCCGGCCGGGCCCCCGGTTACCATGAACTGATCTATGCCGGTCAGAATCGTCTGCCACAACAATATAAAGGCGGCGGCGGCGAGCCCAGCCGCGATGTTCAGGGGTCGCGCCCTGTTCTGCGCCCTGTAGTAGTGGATGTAGAACAGCCAGAGGGTGAGCAACATGGCGGTCATGGCTATTACCGGGAAGAACCAGAAAAAGTGTGTAAAGAGCGCCATCGTAACCCTGGGGTAGAACCCCGCGAGAAGCACCAGGAACATGACCGCAAACGTGGCGCCGACGCTGAAGGTCAGCACGTTGAAACGAGCCATCGAGTGGGCGAGGCGCTCCATTCTGGGATTGCCCGTACGCACGCTCCAGTACTGGAGTAGCGGGGAGCCTACGGCGTACCCGACGAATAGCGTCGCGAAGAGTATGTGGATAAGCATTACTATGCCCGTAAGCCCTCGAGTCCCCAGGTAAGGGAACTCGATCCTCGGGAGTTCGAATCCCCCCTGTAAAATCAGATAAAAAACGTTTGTCGTCAGAAACTCCATCTATAAATCCTAGCTCTGGGCTTCCTGAGGGTCCGCCGCCACGCGCGCCTCCTCGCTGGCCTCTTCTCCTGCCCAGTGCAGAACGGCCCCGCTCACGGGCTGAGGCTCCAGTCGCCGCTCGACCACGTAGAAGTCTGCTCCCTGCTTCCGCAAGGCCTCCCACATAAACCTGAGAAATCGTCGCTCGGCCGTGCTAGCGAAGACGAGGATTTTGCCCTTCTCGAACTCCTCGTTCCAAAGCTCCGAGTCTTCCGGGGGCACCTCCATCTCTATGAGGATCGGATCAACCCCCACCGGGACAAAAGCCCCGGTGACTAGGATCGCGGCCAGGGCAGTAAAGAACACGAAGAGCAGCGCGCCGATGGAAGGAGTGGTAAACGCAAAGAGAAGCCCCGAGAGAAAAAAGATCGCGGCGAAGCTTATGGGGATCGCCAAGCCCCGGGCGTTATCTGGCACGATGATGTATCGCGTCCCCTCCGGGAACGGCTCCGGTTGATCGGGGTTCGTGCGCTTCAGGACCACCGTGAGATCCTCGCCGCCGATCCCCAGCTCTTTCAGATCCAAGACGGCCTGGTTGAGCTCGGCGCCGTCGCTCAGGACCCCGACGACGGTGTACTCCTCCGAGCTTTGCTTCCCTCGCTCCGCATCCCACACTTCGCTCAACGCAACATCCCCACCCCGAACCTATACCTTTGTTGTCTTCTACCCCGTCTTCGACCGTACCGCAGTATACACGCCCCTACCCCTCTCTTCACCGTGATTGCTGCCACATCGGGCCATCCACAAACGCTCAGGCCTCAGCAAAGCTCGGGAGAGAGGCGAGGTCGCTTTTCCGACGCCTAGGCGTTCTCGCGTTTGCTTCTGCTAGGTGCTCGTCGGCCTTCGATCACTCGACCCTGACCGAGACGGAGTGGTAGCCGGTTGCGCCGGAGGGGATCGGCGGGGCATTCTCCGCGGTCTGGGTCTCTCCCTCCCCGTCGGTGGCACGCACCTTTACGGTGTGCTCGCCGGGGGAAGCATCCCAGTCGTAGATCCACAACCGCCAAGCGTCCACGTCGAGCTGGGTGGCGAGCGTCGCGTCGTTCCAGCTCTCGCCGTCGTCGGTGGAGACCTCGACCCTCTCTATCCCTCGGGTCGGCGCCCAAGCGATGCCCCCCACCTTAACCGTGCCGGCCTGAAGCCGGTCACCAGTCTTGATAGTATCGATGCGCGATTGGGTCTTGATGGGGCCTTCCTTCGCCCAGCCACGCTTGATCCAGTAGGTGTCGAAGCCCCAGTCGGTCAGCTCTATCTCGGTGAGCCACTTGGTGGCCGAGACGTATCCGTAGAGGCCAGGCACCACCAGCCTTACCGGATAGCCGTGCTTCACGGGCAGCTCATCCCCGTTCATCCCGAAGGCCACCAGAGCCTCGCGCCCGTCGAATGCTAAGTCGGTCGGAAAGCCCGAGGTCCAGTTATCGACGCTCCGGCCTACGAGTTGCTCGGTGGCGCTACCGATCTTGTCGCGGCTCAAGCCCGCCTCCTTCAAGACGTCCGAGAGCATGACGCCGGTCCAGCGAGCGTTGGAGACCAGCTTGCCCCCCACCTCGTTCGAGACGCACGAGAGCGTTACGTCCGCTTCGCGCGTCGGCAGGGAGAGCAGGTCGTCGTAGGTAAGCTCTATCGGGTTGTCGACCCCTCCCTTAATGTTCAAGGTCCAGCTGTCGCGGTTGATGCGCGGCTCGGCGACGGCGGTATCGATCAGGTAGAAGTCCTCGTTAGAGGTAAAAAGCGGCGGCATCCCGGGCTCGTCTATCGACGCCCCCGCGGGAGCCGGCGGCAGCGTCTGTTGGGCGGCGGGAGTTTCACCGCCAGGAGCCGTAGAGCCCTTGACCTGTACGCCTTGCCGTTCCAGCAAACGCCCCACGCCCGCGGCGCCTATGCCCGCTACCGCGGCAGCCCCGCTGAACACGATAAAGTTCCGCCGGCTGACGGCGGTTCCGTCTTGCGAATACGCCTCCCTGGCCCTTCCCCCTTGAGGCTCACCTACTCTGTCCGGTTCCGAAGGTTCGGGGGCCGCGCCTTCGCCTGTTCTCCGGAGGCCGGAGGCGTACACCAGCAACCCGGACACGGCGGTCCCAACCCCGAGCGCCCCCACTACGGTGAGTGCTACAGCCATAGGGCGCACGGACGGCTCCGAGAACGAGGCCGCGAGCCCGATCACACCCAAAGCCCCAACGCCAACGAGGGCGGCGGCTAGGCTCCTCAAAGCAAGGAGCGCGAGTAGGCCGGCGAAGATCAAGGTGAGAATCACGACGGTAGTGATCAGGACCGGGATATCCGCCTCGCCGAGGAGGCTGATGCCGAACTCTACTATGCTCCCCGGCGTTAGCACGATGACGCGCTGGGCAACGGCCAAGGGTAGCGACGGGACGGGCTCGTAGAGGCCGTGGATCAGCTCTGCGATGCCGAACGCGACGCCCATACCCACTACGCCAGCTATGAAGGCCCTCAGTCTCTCGTTCACGGCTTCTTCCTTCCTGGAGCGCGAAGGATCGGTTCGGCTCCGAATCGTTTTGGATCTTGGATCTATCCAGAAGAGGTATAACCCATAGAGTACTCCTTAGTACGGCCGAAGTTGGGTTTCGGATCACTACCGTTCGTCGGTAGCACCCGGCGGACATCGTCTCTGCCGGGTACTCATTCCTTGGGAGCCCAGACTGGCACCGGTGCCCCAAAGGCCCTGTTAATTAGCCAGCAAACGACGACGAGTAGCACGACGCCGATCATCAGCATGAGCATCTCGCGTGGCGTCCGGAGCAGGCCGAGGCTCACGATGAGGACTGTGGCCTCCGCCGCCGGATGCGAGGATTTCAAGAGGAGCTGAACCCCCACGGTCAGCGCCACCGAGAACGCCGCGGCGCCGACGCGCGCGAGCGTCACACCCTCCTCAAGGATGCTCGGGTGGTCGAGCAAACCGAAGACCGCCAGCGAGAGGGCCCCGGCGAGGACCCCTACGAGGTGCCCGACCAAGGTGTTACGAGGGCTCGAGATCGGGGCCAGCGGATCCTCGAACACCAAAAACGCCGTCGGACCCAGGCTCGGAAAGAGGAACGGTTCCCTCGTAAAGTACGCTGCCAGCCCGCTGATCGAGAGGGCGAGCAGGCAAGCACCGAAGCCGTAGAGCGCTTCTCCCCCGGTGCCCAAGCGTTCGTAGAGCCGTTCGCGAAGGCCGTAACGGCTTCCCCCGGCCACTAGGACGCTATAATGAGGGTTTGCGGGGTGGCCTGCTCCATTCTGGTTTCGAGCCACTTTATCTGGGTGCTCGTCTCGGCCTTGCAGGCCTCCGCGGCTTCCAGCAGCTCCGCATAGCAGGTCCCCTGCCCAGCTTGCAAGATCATGATCCAGGTAACGTCACAAAAGCTAGTCACGCCATGGATGTCCTGCAAGCCGAGCATCAGCCCGAAGCCACCTTCCCCTAAGCCTTCTTCGAGAGGTTTCGTCAACTTCGAGGGTATTTTAGGGAGGCTTCGCTTGCGGAGCGAACTCTTACGAGCAGCCCAGACTGCCGGCGCGATCCTGCCCCGGCAGAATGCTCGGCTCCGGTGGCGACCTCTCCGACGCCCTTGAGGACGAGTATGTTAGTTTCGCTAGCTACGAGGCCACGATGAGCGTCTGGGGAGCCGCTACCTTCATGCGGCTGTTGATCCACTTGACCTGGTTGGCCGTCTCTTTTTCGCAGGATTCGACCACCTCCAGAAGCTCCCGGTCGCCAAGGCCCTGGGCGGCCTGCCCGATCATGGTCCACGCGATGTCGCACGCGTTGGCCATCAGGTACAGGTCGTGCATGTCGCGCAACAGCCCTAAAGACCCGCTCCTGGTCTGGTCGAAGAACTCGTGGTAGAGCTGCTCGGGTTCCTCGGGCTTCTGCTCGCCGTAGCGCTCCACAAAGGGCTTGAGCTGCTCGGCGTGGGTCTCGCACTGTTTGGCGAGAAGGGCCTTGCAAAGGTGGTAGACGTCGACCTCTTGGGCGTGGGCCTCTGCGACCCTCCGGAACCCGTCGGCCAGATCCTGCTCGGCCCTATGTAGGTAGCCTAGGTAGTTCGCCAGGTGCATCATTAGCCCTCCTTTCCTACGATCTCGGTAACCTCGGCCTCGCCGTAGCCGGCGGTCTGGCGCGGCGCCGGGCCAGAAGAGCCGTTCGAAGCGGGCGCAGACGCGGTGGTTGTGGGGGCGGGCGCGGGCTCGCCGTCGGCGTCGGCGACCTTTGTTACCTTGACGGCCCCGACCTTGAAGAGGGGCTGCTTGGAGACCGGATCCCAGTCGGTTATCGTAAGCTCGTTGGCCGCTCGCGGGTGGCCGTTCGGGCTGTCCTCCTCCGGCGTGTCGAAGTAGCCGTAGTGGAACGGGGCAAAGACTATGCCCTCCCTAATATCGCTAATTCGCGCCTTGGCCTCCATGCTTCCGCGCGGCGACTCGACGCGCAGCACGTCGCCCTCTTTGACCCCGAGGTTCTCGGCATCCGTCGGGGAGATCTCGAGCCACACGTCGGGGGCGGCGTGCTGCAGCTGTGGGGCGCGGGCGGTCTTGGTGCGGGTGTGGAAGTGGTAGATCGTGCGGCCGTTTATGTACCGATAAGGATAGTCCCCGCCCGGCTCCTCGTGAGGCGGCAGGTATCCGGCCGGGAGGATGACGGCCCGCCCGTTGGGGTCCATCGCCTTGTGCTCCATCTCCGTATTGAATGCGCCCGTGATCAGGTCCTGCCCGTACCACTCGCAGTAGTCCGTCTGCGTGTTGAAGACCGCCTCCGCGTAAAGGCGCTCTCTGCCTTCGGGATACTCGTCGTTGCAGGGCCACTGGATGCCGCTGCCTCCCCTGAGCTTGTCGTAGGTTATGCCCGTATAGTCGGAGGGACGTCCCCGCGAGCACTCCTTCCACGCCTCGAAGGTCGTCTCGGCGTCGTGCCACTTGATCAGGGGCTGCCCATCCTTATCCCTAAAGTCCATCCGCCGCGCATAATCTAGAAAGATCTCTAGGTCGGGCTTGGCCTCGCCCGGGGGCTCGACCGCCTTTTCGGAGATATGCACGGTCCGGTCGGCGTTGGTGAAAGTGCCGGTCTTCTCGCCCCAGGTGGCGGCGGGAAGTACCACGTCGGCGTAGCGCGCCGTCTCGGTCAGGAAGATGTCCTGCACGACCAAGAATAGGCCC
>JALZFK010000041.1 GCA_030861585.1 Actinomycetota bacterium
ATGACTGGTGGACCATAGGTCCTAGTCTCATGAGCTCGGGACCCGATTCGGGGCGGTTGATGGTTCAGGCAGACTTGGTCTCTTAAGCGCCGTAAGAAGGCAACAGAAGGGGTGCCTCGACCGAGGCACCCCTTTTTTGTATCCGAGGGCGAGACCATCGGCCAACGGCCGTCGGAAACGGGCTCCTCCCGGATACTAGGTTTCCGTCCGATCTATCCACTCGGCGACCTCTGGCGCCCGATACCGCGCGAAAGCCTTAAGTAGTAGCTCCGGCTCGGTCTTCACGAGGACCATGGACCGGTGTTCCTCGCTCAAGAACCCCCGGACCACCGCGTGATCCAAGAACGCGAGCAAGGGCTCATAGTAATCCTCAATGTTGAGCAGCCCGCAGGGCTTGCTATGCACACCGAGCTGCGCCCAGCTCAGGACCTCGAAGAACTCCTCCAGCGTGCCGATGCCGCCGGGCAGCATAACGAAACCCTCCGACAGCTCCGACATCAACGCTTTACGCTCGTGCATAGAGCCGACCACGCGCAGGTCCGAAAGGCCCGCGTGTGCGACCTCGCGCCGCACTAGAGCCTTCGGGATGACCCCGATCACCTCCCCACCGGAGCCAAGAACGGTGTCGGCCAGCACACCCATCAGGCCGACGCGCCCGCCGCCGTAAACGAGCGTTATGCCCGCCTTGGCCAACGCCCGACCGAGCCGCCGGGCGCCCTCTTCGTACGCGTAGCTCACGCCCGATCTCGAACCACAGAATACACAGATTTGCCTCATTCGCCGCCTCCGTTCGCAACGGCCAAATACAGGAGCGCATCATAATCTGCGATGCATAGCTTCGGCATCACTCGTAGTAAAGTGCTGCGGTTTGTCCCGCGCGGATGGTGCGGAACAACGCCAAATACTCCAGAGCTACCTTGGTTCGTAAACGTCGTAGAGGATCGGCTCTATGCCATCCTCGCCGACGCCGGAACGGTACTGGATGTAGTAGGCGCGCTGGAGGTAGGCGAGAGCAGTTTTCACGCGGCCCTTAAGGGCGGGAATGTCGGTCTCTATCTCTTCGAGCTTGTTGGTGTCGAGGACGACGTCCTCTTCGTCATTGTTCTGCCATTCTTCCCAGAGCCTGCGCCATAAGGTATCGAGCTCCGGGGTGAGGGGTTCGCGCTGCATCTAACGGACCGCTCCCCCATGCTTGCGAAGCTCGAAGACGACGTGCGAGATCTCCGGCACCAAGAGCTTCTCGGTCGCGAGGCGCACCGCATTCGTCGAGCCCGGCAAACAGGCCACGAACTTAGTCCCGGCTGCGCCCGCGACCGCGCGGCTCAAAATGGCGGCGGCACCCACCTCCTCGTAGGAGAGAATGCGAAAGATTTCGCCGAACCCGTCGAGCTTTTTGTCGATCAAGCGGCTCACGACTTCGTAGGTTGTGTCGCGGGCCGAGACCCCCGTCCCCCCGGTCGTGATGATGGCATCCACACCCTCGTCTGCGAGAAGCCCTTCGAGGACCTCCTTTATCCGGGGCGCGTCGTCCTTGACGATCCCACGGCTCACAACTTTGTGGCCAGCCGCCCGCATGCTTTCGGCTATGATGTTGCCGCCGGTGTCTGTCTCGAGGGTGCGAGTGTCGCTTATGGTGAGAACGGCTACCCGGATCCCCTCCGGCGACGCCTCCCGATGCTTTTCCACGCTTTCGCTCAAAGAACCTCTCCTCCGCTCAGGAACGGGTTGTATAGCCGCTCCTGGCCTATGGTCGTCTCGGGGCCGTGTCCGGAGAGGACCCGCGTCTCGTCCGGAAGAACCAAGAGCTTCTCGGCGATGCTCTGCATGAGGAGCTCCATATCCCCGCCCGGCAGATCCACCCTCCCCACGCTCCCCGCGAAGAGCGCATCCCCCGAGAAGACGATCCCCTCTTCTTCGGCGTAAAAGGCCAGGTGCCCCGGCGCGTGGCCCGGGGTATACAGGGAGCGTAGCCTCAAGGACCCGACCTCCAAGAACTCCTCATCCTCCACATGCCGATCGACCGCTGGGACTTTGCCGAATCTTATCCCCATCATGAGCGCCTGCTGGGGCAGCGTCCTTAGCCTCGCCTCGGCCTCCTGATGCATGAGGACCGGGCAAGTGTACTCGTCCTTAAGCGGGGCCACGGCGCGGACATGGTCTACGTGCGTATGGGTGACGAGGATCTGAGATATCGCCAGCCCAGTTCGCTCCACGGCGAACGCGATACGGGTCGCCTCGTCGCCCGGATCGATAAGCGCGCCCGTGCCCGATGCCTCGTCGCCGATTATGTAGCAGTTCTCCTGGAACGGGCCGACGACGAGCCTCTCCACGATCATAGCGCTCCCTCCCTATCTTCCGCCCGGGCTCGCAAGAACTCCACGAGCAGCCGCGCCGGTGTTCCCGAGGCCCCCTTCGGGGTGTACGAATTCCTTGACTTACCGTAGGCGGTGCCGGCGATGTCCAGGTGCGCCCAGGAGTATTCCACGAACTCTTTCAGGAAAGCGCCGGCGGTCGAAGCACCCCCGTACCGTCCACCGGAGTTCTTGATATCGGCGACCTCGCCCTTTATCTGCTCCGTGTACTCGTCGAAGAGTGGGAGGTGCCAGGCGCGCTCGCCGGAGGCCTCGCCCGCGGCTTGGATCTCGGCGATCAATCCGTCGTCGTTGCCCATGAGGCCGGAGGCGTGACCTCCTAATGCCACGTGGCAGGCGCCCGTCAAAGTCGCGCAATCTACAACGGCGGCGGGTTCGTAGCGCCTCGCGTAAGAGAGAGCGTCCGCCAGGATTAAACGCCCCTCCGCGTCGGTCGTAACAATCTCGACGGTCTTGCCGGAGTGGAGAGTGAGCACATCCCCGGGCTTAAAGGCGTTCCCCCCGGGCAGGTTCTCGGTCGCGGGGATGAGGGCAACGACGTTGAGTGGCAAGTCCAAGGAGCCAACGGCCTCCATCGCGCCGAGGACCGCGGCGCCCCCACTCATATCGTACTTCATGTCGCCCATATTAGCGGAAGGCTTTATGGAGATGCCGCCCGAGTCGAAGGTTACGGCCTTACCGACGAGGACGACGGGAGCCTCGTCCGCCGCTCCTTTCCTGTGCTCGAGCATAATAAAGCGCGGCTCGTTTCTGGCCGACCGACCGACCGTCGCGAGCCCCGTGAGGCCTTCGGCCTCGATCCCAGCCCGGTCGAGGACGGTCACGCCCATGTCGTACCGCCCCGCTATCTCGCGCGCCCTCTTGGCAAGGTACTCCGGAGTCGCCGCGTTGGAGGGCTCGTTGGCGAGATCCCGGGCGAGAAGAGCCCCCGCCGCGAGCTTCACGCCGGTGTCGGCACCTGCCTCGGCATCTTCGACGGCACCCTCATCTTCCGAGACCAGGATGAAGGTCTCAAGCTCGCGCGTCTCCTGACTTGTCTTGTAGCGCTCGAAGCGGTACAGCCCTAGAGCCGCACCTTCGGCGGCGGCCTCGGCGGCCTCGTAGGCTCCCGAACCTTCTGGCACTGGCAGGGCGAAAGCAGCCTCGTCAAGCTTCAGGGTGCGGGCGCGCTTGGCTGCGATAGCGGAGGTGCGCCGGAGTTTCTCCAGGGTAAAGGAGGCATGTGCGCCCAAGCCCACGAGCAGTAACCGGGGCGTAGCCAACCCATCGGGATCGTAGAGGAGGGCGGTTTCACCCTCCTTGCCAGAAAAGTCCCCATTCGATAGGATGCTTATAGCAGCTTCACCCAGTTCTTGTGGAACACTCTCGCCTTTGTGAATACCGACCGCGAGCAACCCGGACGTTACCCCCGTTAACGTGCCGCCCGTGGCGACGAATCGAACCAAGTCCCTTCCCTCCTCTTGGGCTCGCCTTCTCTGGACCGCTTAGATTATAGGCCAAAGAGACCCAACACCCGCGCGGCACGACTCGCCGACGGACGCAAGCGCCGGATGACTATACTGATGTCCAGAGACGTGCTGCTCCTTTTGCACACCTATGCCGGACAGCCGCCCTTCAGACAAAAGCCTCGAAGCCGAGCGCATAGGCAGCAGCGCAGCGCGAAGCCAGCTTCGCATTCTTCCACTTTTCTGGCATCGAAGTCTTGAGCCCCCACTCAAGGACGCGGCATTGAATATAGACGAGTATCCCCGGTCAGCGTTTTCGCTGACAGCCAGCTGCCCCGAGAATCGACCATCAAATTCCCAGTCGGTTTGCTGAAGCCCTCCGCTATCTCTTCCCGAGCACGCGCAGTACATTACTTACCCACTTCCTTACTACCGGAGAGAGACGAGTGACCATGTGCTCCAGGCCTCGTTCGCGAACCTTCGGGAACTATCCAAACGATAAACGGGCGGTACCCTCTGCGTGCTACCATGAGGCGTTTTGATGCACCCCGTCGCTGACTACGTTTGACCGTACCAGGGTCGTCGGCGATGGGGCAAGTGCCGTATCCACATCTTCTACGACGAAGAGGACGGCTTCTCTTTGCGGGTAGTGATCTGCTCCGAGGTATCCGACAATTCCTACCTGCGCATCAGGAACGTGGCGGAGTACATCGCCACGGAGGTCATCATGCGCCACAACCTCCAACGCCCCATCTTGATCGATCACTACCCGCCCGAGAGCAGCTCCGCGTATGCGGAAACCTTCGGCCTCGTGCCGTTCTGGAGCTACGAGCCCTTGGAAGTACTGGAGGCGTGCGACGCATGAAGGTGGGAGTTCCCGAGTGGTTGCCACTCGGAAACTCCGTCGAGGTCTCATCGGACAACGATTATAGTAAAAAAGGGCGCGGACCAACATCCGCATCCCAGAGCTGACGGCGATAGCCGAAAGCCGTAGCTAGAGGATCGGCAGGAACTTCTGGAGCTCGTACGGCGTGACCTGCAGCCGGTACTCTTCGAACTCCGCACGCTTGACCTCCAGGAGGCGGCTAAAGACGTGCTCGCCCAAGGCCTTCTGCAGAAGTTCGGAGGCTTCGGCCTCCCTGATGGCCTCGCCGAGATCGACGGGCAGGGTCTCGATACCGAGCTTCCGCCGCTCGTCGACGGAGAGGTCGTAGAGGTTGCGCTCCATCGGCTCGGGTAGCTCGTAGCCCTTCTCTATGCCTTCCAGCCCCGCGTGCAGCAGCGCCGCGAAGCACAGGTAGATGTTCGCCGACGGGTCCGGGCAGCGAAGCTCCGCGCGCTGGGCCCTCGCCTTGCCCGGGTGATAGACCGGCACCCGTACCAACGCCGAACGGTTGCGGCGGCTCCAGGCCAGGTAAACTGGGGCCTCGTAGCCGGGCACCAGCCGCTTATAGGAGTTTATGTACTGGGCGAAGACGATGCTGATCTCGCGCGCGTGCCTGAGCTGCCCCGCGATGAACGCCTTACCCGCGTCGGAGAGGTAGTATTGGTCGTCGGCGTCGAAGAAGGCGTTATCGTCACCCTGGAAGAGACTCTGATGGGTGTGCATCCCCGACCCGTTCTCGTTCGCGAAGGGCTTTGGCATGAAGGTGGCGTAGACGCCATGGCGGGTGGCGATCTCTTTGACAACCGTCTTGTAAGTCTGGACCTTATCGGCCATCTCCAAAGCCGCGTCGAATCTCAGGTCGATCTCGTGCTGGGAGATGCCAACCTCGTGGTGGGAATACTCCACCTGGATACCCATGGCTTCGAGCGCTAGGATCGTCTCGCGCCTCAGAGACGTCGCCGCGTCCAGCGTAGTCAGATCGAAGTAACCGCCGTAGTCGAGCGGCTCCGGAGCGGCGTCGCTCTTGAAGTAGAAGAACTCCAGCTCCGGCCCGCAGAAGAAGTTATCGAAGCCCATCTCGTTGGCCCGCTCCAACGCCCGCTTCAGGACGTAGCGTGGGTCGCCCACGTAATGGTCCCCTTCCGGGGTCATTACGTCGCAGAACATCCGGGCCGTTTTGTTCTCGGGCGGGCTCCAGGGAAAGACCTTGAAGGTCGAGGGATCGGGCAGGGCGATCATGTCCGACTCCTCGATGTCCTGGTAGCCCGTTATCGAAGACCCGTCGAAGCCCATCCCGCCGTCGAGGGCATCCTCTAGCTCGCCTACCGTGATCGCGAAGCTCTTCAGCGTCCCCACGATGTCCGTAAACCAGAGTCGGATAAATTTGACGTCGTTCTCTCTTGCCTGCTCCAAGATGTCTTGCTTGGCTGCCGTGTCCAAAAACGTGCCTCCTATCTTGCCTCGTGTCGTTCCGATGATGGCCCCGCGGTAGCTCCGCGGGCGTCTCGCCACAGCATACCAGCTATAATATGAACGCGCGTGGCCCTTGAATAGGGCCTGCGGTACAAGCCAGGCCCCCGAAATATCGCGCATTTTTGTCCTTATGTATAAAAAGGACCGGAAGGAGCGCTCTGTGAAGCATGGAGTAGGTGAGCCGCGGGGGCGAGCGGGGTAGAATCAGGGAGCGGGGCGGCCCGCCGGTTTCTACCGAAGAAAGGAGAGCGAGGGGGAAAATGGACGACAGACCTCAGGAAGACAGGGCCGAGGACCGCCGCAGACGCGGACCCTTGGGAGACGAAGACACCGAAGAGACCAAGCGCGCGGCACAAGGCGGCGAGGACGCGGTGACGCGGCGGATCCCGCCCGAAGACGCCGAGCGTGAGACCGCCGAGGCGCCTGCCTTCGAAAGAATCTCGCGCAGGGACGAGGAGGACCCGGAGACGCGTGTGATCCGGACCCCAGGCGCCGCCCGCGCAGACGACGAGGCGGCGCCGTACCCGGCGGGCTACCCGGAGGCCCCCGAAATGCGGGAGGTCCGCCTCAAGGAGATCTACGGCGGAGTAGACTGGCTGGCGAGCTTTATCGGGAGCGTCTTCGCCCTGATATGCGGCGCCGTCTTGCTGTCCTTCATGGGCGCCGTGCTCGGCCTCTTGGGCTTCACCTTGAACCTTGAGGGCCAGGAGCTCGACGCCGCCATGATCACGGGCCTGGTGGTCATCGGGCTCGTGCTCTTCGTCGCCTACTTCTTGGGAGGCTACGTTGCCGGGCGACTGGCGCGCTTCGACGGTGGGCGCAACGGGGCGGCGACGGTTTTGTGGGGCATCCTCCTGAGCGTGGCCCTCGCCCTCTTCGGCAGCCTCCTACCCGCCACCATCTCAAGGCCCGTGCAGGATTTTGCGGAGAACAACCTAGTGCCCGCTATCGGCAGCCTCACGGCGGCCGGGCTCGTGGGCCTGGCGATCGTCGTCGGCGCCCTCTTGCTGGAACTCTTGGGTGGATTCTTGGGCGGACGCCTCGGAAATAGCTACCACACCCGAATAGACTACACGACCTAAAACGCGCCCCTAAGCCCCAGAGTACGCTCCCCGACGGTTCGAGCATCCCAGATTCGAACGATACGCGCTTGGTGCTCCTGGCCAAAGGGTGGAAAGTGCCTTTATTCTCGGAATCGGCACGAGCTTGGGGTAGAATTCCATTCGTTCTTCCTGGAAACGGAGCTACTAGAAAGGAACGTGGCGTTCGGGGCATGGCCAGGCACGTGCTTTTCGAAACGGGCATCAGGCGGCTGGGCAGCAAGGAGAAGGGCTTTTTCTACCGTTACCCGGGCACGGGGGAGACCGTTCGTGAGGGGCGGGTCTTGAAGCGCATCGAGAACCTGAAGGTTCCTCCCGCGTGGGAGGAGGCGCGCATAGCCCGTAGCCCATCGGCCAAGGTGCAGGCGGTGGGCTACGATTCCGCGGGCAGGATACAGTACCTCTACCATCCCAAGTACCGGGAACGGAAAGAGCGAGAGAAGTTCGAGCGCATCCTGCGCTTCGCCGACAGGTTGCCGAAGATGCGCCGCATCACTAGCGAACACCTCCGGCACGAGGAGCTCGACCGGGAGAAGGTTCTGGCGGCCATGACGCGTTTGGTAAATGCAGCTTATTTCAGGGTTGGAGACGAGCGCTATGCCAAAAAGAACAAGACCTACGGCATAGCCACCCTCCGGAGGAAGCACCTTACCATCGACGGGGACACGATGATCTTCGAGTATCGGGGTAAGTGGGGGCAGATCCAACGCAAAGCGGTGACCGATCGACGCCTCCGGGAGATCGTCGAGGAATGCGCCGCCCTGCCAGGGTACGAGATCTTCAAGTACTACGACGAGGACGGTGAGCTAAGGGACGTTAAGTCCCGGGACCTCAACGCCTACGTAAAAGAGGTGATAGGAGAAGAATTCACCTCCAAGGACTTTAGGACCTGGGCCGGTACGCTCGTCGCCGCCGTCAAGCTCGCCGAGCTCGGAGCGACCGAAAACCCGAAGGCCGCCGAAAAGAACGTGCTCGCGGCGGTGGACACGGTGGCACAAAGACTCGGCAATACCCGAGACATCGCCCGCTCCTCGTACATAAGTCCCCGGGTTATTGAGCACTACATGGAGGGGGCGATAGTCGCTCACTACGGCGAACAGATGGACGAAGTCATCGCCGCCGAGCAGGGCGAAGAGCTTACGCAGAGCGAGAAGGCCCTACTCGAGCTGTTGAATAGGAAGCTCCGCCGCGAACTGGAGAAGGCCGCCTAAGCAAACGACCGA
>JALZFK010000053.1 GCA_030861585.1 Actinomycetota bacterium
GTCAACAGCATGATGTCCGTAGCCTTGACGAGGGCCGTAACCTGCATGCCGACCTCGAGGCCGAGTTCATCAGCACTCTCACGAGTAATAAGGGCGACCACGTGATTGTCCCCAACCCGGAGCGTTACCTTGGCTGCCGCCTCACCCTTCACTACCTCGGTTATCTCGCCGGGAAGCCGGTTACGAGTGCTCAGCCTCATCGTCGTAGCTCCTTTCTTCAGCGTCGATGGCCAACAACCCAAGCTGGAGGGCCAACCTCACCTCGGGCACCTTCAAGTCTAAACCAGTCAGATTCTGGATGCGCGCGAGGCGATAGAGCATACTGTTGCGGTGCAGAAATAGCCGATCTGCCGCCTCGCTCGCGTTGGCGCTCGCAGTAAAGTAAACCCTTAAAGTCCGCACCAGGTCGCTTCGACGCTCCCGATCGCGCATCAATAGGGGCTCGATGAGTTTCCGGAAGGGTGCCAGATCTGGGGACCGCGATAGCTCTCTGAGCAGAAGTTCCACGTCCATCCGTCAACCTTACAGCAAACCACATCCGTGCTAAAAATGCCCGAAGGGAGCGGCGCTGAATCTCCGGAGGTGAATTGTGAAAACTCCGCGGACCGAGATGTTCCGTAAGCTCCTCGAAAGGGAGCCAAACAACCCGATGGTCCTCTATTCCTTGGGTAACGAGCTGTTTAAAGAACAAAAATATCAAGAGGCCAGAGAGTATCTGAACCGAGCCGTCCAAAGCAAGCCCGACTACTCGGTAGCGTACCGGACGCTGGGACGGACGCTCTACGAGCTGCACGAAGACGCTGAGGCTCGCAGGGTGTTCACCGAGGGGCGCGAGATAGCGCAGAGGAATGGGGATCTCCAGACGATCAAGGAGATAGACGTCTTCGTTCGTCGGCTGGAGAAGCGCGAGAGGGGGGAGGCCGGTTCGTAGGGAGGATATCATGCTCGAGGTACTCTGCTACCATCCGGGGATGTTGGGACCGGTAGTAACCAGCTTCCGAGGAGCGTAGCGGCTGGGTTTGTTCGGTCAGATATTCGTAGCCGTAGCGGTCACTGCCCTCTTTGCCGCCCTAGCGTACGTTTTGGGGATGGTGAGCCGTGGTGGAGCCCTGGGAGGGCTTGCGGTTGGGAGCACGATCTACCTTGGCCTCGGTCCGCAGGGGTTCGCGGTTCTTGCGCTCTTCGTGGTCGCCGGCTCCGCCCTTACCCGGCTCGGCTACCGGAGCAAGGAGCATAGCGGTACCGCCGAGGCTCACGGGGGCCGCCGTGGCGTCCACAACGCCCTCGCCAACTGCGGGGTCGCGCTCCTATGCGCTCTCCTCGCCGCTCTAAGCTCTTCGGAGGCCTTCGCCGCGGCCTTCGTCGGTGCTCTCGGCGCGGCCTTCGCGGATACCGCCGAATCCGAGGTCGGGCAGCTCTCCCGGCGCACACCACGCTTGATTACCAACTTTAGAAAAGTTCTGCCAGGAACAGACGGGGCCGTCTCACTGCCGGGGACGCTAGCCGGGCTCGCCGCCGCGGGGCTTACCGCCCTTCTCGGGCTGGCGCTCGGGCTCATAGCGGGGCCGGACACGGCTCTTCTGGTGACGGGCGCGGCTTTCCTTGGGACCATAGTGGACAGCCTCGTCGGGGCCCTCGCGCCGCGCCTCGGTAACGAACTAACCAACTTCTTGTGTACGCTCGTCGCCGCTGCTCTGACTTTCGCCTTCGCTTGAGGACTCAATGTCGACGCAACCCGGCCGGCCAAAGAACTCGCCGAGAGCGTGCTCTTCAAGCGGGTGGTTGCGGCTACTCGACCACCAGCCCGTGACGTTCTGCGAGCGAGGGAATGGATTCGAAGTCCATCTCGAGCCCATACTTAGGCATGACGGCACCGAGTGCCTCTGTGTCTAGCGGGCCGTCATTGGTGGGGGGAGCAGTGGCGTGATCTCCCGGAAATACCGTTCGAAGCCTGCCGGGGAGAGGATCTCGAGTGCCCGCGCCGGCGCATCACCTGAGTTCCAAAAGGCATGCGGCACGTTGCGGGGCTTAAAACAAGATCGCCTGGCCGGGCGATGCGTACCTCCTCCCCGACCTGGACACCGACCGCGCCCTCGAGCACGTAGGTATACTCGTCCTCATGGCGGTGCCTATGAATCGGCGTGGCGAGGGTGCGCGGCTCGATCGGATGCTCGACGAGCGCGAAGGTGCCCCCGGTGCCTAGCCCCTCCCTCATAAACCGCACGCCGAGTCCGTTAAACCACACCATCTCACCCTCCTCCGACGACAGCACGATACGTGTGTCTGGGCTTCCCGCTCCCAACATGGCCAACCTTCCTTCGTAGCTTTGACGAACACCAATATCTGCTATGTGGTAACGGTACCGTATATAGTCTGACGCAGACGTGTCCAGGATTGTTCGACGCGGAACGTTCGAGCGGTGATCGCCAAATACGCCGGGGCGATTCACCTTCTACCGACGCTTCTCATCCGACGTCCCGGGTAGAAGTTAACTATCGGGTCTTCCTCGCTCAGCTCGTTGCCTTGCGTTCGACTCACCTTAGACAGCGTTGTCTCGCGTCGAGTTTCTCCGCTGCCGCAGGTGCCATCGTCAAAGCTTCCGTGGCGACCCGAGGGCATCACATCTATTCTCTCACCTTTCTTCGCCTTTCAGGAGCGATGAGTTTTGTCTTTTGTAACAGTGTCTTGAGTGCTATATTAAGTGCATCATGTGTGCCAGGGACCACAAGGGCTGGAACGCGGATCCCCGACTATAAAGTTCTGCGCGCTTCCTCTGACCTAGAACCACGCAAACTTATACCCAAAGGAGTCGCTCGTGAGCGAAACATCCGCAAGGAAAGATTACGACCCGCGTTCCATAGAACGCCGCTGGCAGGAGCGGTGGGCCGAGAGCGGGTTGTACAAGACCGACGAAGATCCTCAAAAGCCGAAGCACTACGCGCTCACGATGCTCCCGTACCCGAGCGGAGATCTCCACGTAGGCCATTGGTACGCGATGACCCCCTCGGATAGCCGGGCGCGCTTCATGCGGATGCAAGGGTACCGGGTGTTTTTCCCCATAGGCTTCGACGCATTCGGACTGCCGGCGGAGAACGCGGCGATAAACAGGGGCATCCATCCTTACAAGTGGACGATGTCGAACATAGAGAACATGCGCGGTCAGCTCAGGCAGATGGGAGCGAT
>JALZFK010000055.1 GCA_030861585.1 Actinomycetota bacterium
ACTCCGGCGCCCCAAAGGACCGCTCCGACCCTTCTCTGGGACCTCCAACCAAACCGACTTGAATGGCTCCGCGGCGGCGTGGTTCTTCTCCCCGGCACCGGAACGTGCCTCGGAGGGCTCGGTGCTATAGCGCGGCTCGTCGGCAGGGCCTCCGTCGTACGGAGACGCTCCTCCGCCGTCCGGTCCGTCGGGTGGTTCGGGGTCCGGCTCATCCCGGAAGGCGTTCTCGAGCTCTTCCGGGTCGATGCCCGGTTGCTCGAAGGGACCACGCCGGCGGCGGTGCGAGAGAGCGAAGAGCGCGGCCCGACGTACGTCGTCGAGGATAACCTCGTCCCGGCCCTCCCAGGCGGCCAGGGCGCGAGCGGTCTTAGCGGTCACGATGTCGCCGCGCAGGCCGTCCACCTTCAGCTCGGCGCATAGGGTGGCTACCTTGTAAAGAACCTCTTCCGGAACGCGGGTCTCCTGAAGATACGACCGAGCCCGGACCACCGCGTAGGCAAGCTCAGCGTCGGCTGCGGACCACTTCTTTGCGAAGCCCTGGGGGTCTGCCTCGTGTTGGAGGCGGCGACGCACCACCTCTACCCTTTCGGCGGGGTCCGGGTTGCCGGAGGCCTCGACGGTTATGCCGAAGCGATCCAACAGCTGCGGCCGGAGCTCTCCCTCCTCCGGGTTCATGGTGCCCACCAAGATGAAGCGTGACGGGTGCCGGATACTGACGCCCTCGCGCTCGATATGGTTCACTCCCATCGCCGCCACGTCTAGGAGAAGGTCCACGAGGTGATCGGAGAGTAGATTCACCTCGTCTACGTACAAGATGCCGCGGTGAGCCGCCGCCAGGAGGCCCGGCTCGAACGCCTTCTTACCCTCGGCGAGCGCCTTCTCGATGTCCAAGGTTCCCGCCAAGCGATCCGTGCTAGCCCCTACCGGCAGTTCCACGAGGCGCACCGAGCGCTCCTCGACGGGTGCATCTTCGGGGTGTGGCCCCGCCGGGCACTCAGGATTTGATGCTGCGGGGTCGCAGGAGTAGGGGCAGCCGGCGACGACCTTTATCGGTGGCAGGAGCTTCGCGAGCGCCCGTACGGCGGTTGACTTGGCAGTGCCCTTCTCGCCTCGCACCAAAACGCCCGCGACCTCTGGGGAGACGGCGTTCAAAAGCAGGGCGAGCTTCAGGTCCTCCTGCCCGACGATGGCGGAGAAAGGGTACGGGTGTGGGTAGGCGGCGCTCACCGGTCGTCCTCTCGAACGCAAGTAGAGGTGAGCGCGACCAAGATCGCGAGCATCATGAAGCGCTCCGGTTCCGCCCGTAAGCAACGGCCAATACCCCTCACGTCCGCTCCTCCAAAATCCCCTCGTTCTCCAGATAAACTTGCCTGAGCCCTTCGAGGTCTTCGGGGTTGGGGTCGGCCCAGAGGCCACGCTCCGCGGCCTCAAGCAGACGCTCGGAGATGGCGCGCAGGGCCCAGGGATTCGACTCCTGCATGAACTCGCGCACCGATCCGTCGAGTACGTACTTGCGGGTTACGTCCTTATACATCCAGTCCTCGACGACACCCGTGGTTGCGTCGTAGCCGAAGAGGTAATCGACGGTGGCGGAGAGTTCGAATGCACCCTTATAGCCGTGACGTTGCATCGCGGAGATCCACTTCGGGTTCGCCACGCGCGAACGGAAGACGCGGCGAGCTTCTTCGGAGAGATCTCTCGTCCTTACCCTGGAGGGGTCGGCGGAGTCGCCGATGTATGCTTTGGGGTCGCGCCCGGTGAGGGCGCGGACGGCGGCGATCATACCGCCGTGGTACTGGAAGTAGTCATCCGAGTCGAAGAGATCGTGCTCGCGGTTGTCTACGTTCTTGACGGCGACCTCTGTACGCCTAAGATTCGCCTCCATGGCCTCGCGTGCCTCGACGCCATCGAGCCCTTTGCCGTAAGCGTAACCACCCCAGACGGCGTAGACCTCGGCGAGGTCCTCGTCGGTACGCCAGTTGCGGGCGTCCATCAGCGGCAGGAGGCCAGCCCCGTAGGCGCCGGGTTTGGATCCGAAGATGCGGGTCGTCGCCCGCCGCTCGTCGGCGCCCCCTGCTTTCTCCTCACGAGCATGCTTCTTGACGAAGTTCATCTCGTCGGGTTCGTCGAGAACGGCGACCATCCTCACCGCCTCGTCTATAAGCGAGATCAAGTTAGGAAAAGCATCGCGGAAGAAGCCGCTGATACGCACGGTGACGTCTACTCGGGGCCGCCCGAGCTCCTCCAAGGACATAGCCTCCAACCCCGTCACCCGCAGGGACTCCTCGTTCCAGACCAGGCGCACGCCCAGGAGCGCGAGTATCTCCGCGACGTCGTCTCCCTGGGTCCGCATCGCCGCCGTGCCCCAGACCACGATCCCGACCGTCTCCGGGAACCGCCCCTCCTCTTCAAGGTGCCGCTCAAGGAGGTTCTCTGCCATATCCTGACCCACCTCCCATGAGAGCCTCGAAGGTAGCGCCTTGGGGTCCACCGAGTAGAAGTTGCGTCCCGTGGGCAGCACGTTCGTCAGCCCACGCGTCGGCGAGCCAGACGGTCCCGCCGGCACGTACCCACCCTGCAGGCCCCGCAAGAGGTTTCCGATCTCTTCCGGCGTCCGTGCGAGGCGCGGTACGACCTCTTCGACGGCGAAGCGGAGCGACTTCGCCACGCCTTCGTCCGCGACACCCAAGACTTCTTCGCAAACATCTTCGGCCGCCGAGGCCTTCCAGCCGCGCTCTTCCAAGGTGAACAGCAGGACCTGCGAAGCCTCCTCCAGCCGATCCACGAGATCGGAGGCGGTGGCCACGACGCCGGGGAACCGGGAAGCTAGTTCCGCCGGGGCCTCTACGCGCGTGCCGCCGTTCTCGGACAGGGCGCGCTCATCGAGCCCGTAGGCAGTGCCAACGGCTCGACGTAGCCCGGGAACCTCACCGGCCCCCAGCCTCACGATGGCAGCGAGGAGGTGGCGCAGGGGCTCTCCTCTGGGTGTTTCGCCCAAGACGTGCAGGCCGCCCCTTATGGGAAGATCCTTTATCTCGCAGAGGTAGCCGTCCACGTGGGTGAGAAAGTCCCCAAACTCCTCCGGCTGCTCCTCTATACCGAGATCCCGGTGCAGCTCGGCGTCGCGCAAAGTCTCCCAGATGCGGACCCGGATCGCCGGGAGCTTCGACGGGTCGAGCGTCTCGACCTGGTAGTACTCGTCGAGGAGTTGCTCGAGGCGGGCGAGATCGTCGTAGGTCTCCGCCCGGGTCATCGGCGGGATAAGGTGGTCCACAACACAAGCATGTGCCCTTCTTTTCGCCTGTGTCCCCTCGCCCGGGTCATTGACCACGAACGGGTAAAAGAGCGGCACGTCGCGCAAAGCCGCGTCCGGGGCGCACGAGGGCGAGAGCCCCAAGCTTTTGCCCGGCAACCACTCCAAAGTCCCGTGCTTGCCGAGGTGGATTATGGCGCTAGCTCCAAACTCTTCTATCAGCCACCAGTACGCTGCCAGGTAGTGGTGAGTGGGTGGGAGGTCTGGGTCGTGGTAGATCGCGATCGGATTCTCCCCAAATCCCCTGGGCGGCTGGATACCCACGAACACGTTCCCGAACTTTAAACCCGCCACCACGAACTCCCCGCCTTCCACGTAAAGGTCCCCTGGTGGAGGTCCCCAGTGCTCTTCCACGTCGGCCCGGAGATCCTCCGGTAACCGGGCGAACCACTCAGCATAGCGGCCGGCGTCCAACCGTCCGGCCGCCCCCCGGAGTTGCTCCTCCGACAAAAATTCGAGGTCGTGGCCCCCGGCAGCGATGAGGGCGTGGATGAGCTCGTCCCCCTCCCCGGGCTCACCTTCCACCCGGTAGCCCGCCTCACGCATAGCCCCAAGCACCTTGACGGTGCTAGCCGGGGTATCGAGGCCGACGGCGTTGCCCACGCGCGAGTGCTTGGTCGGGTAGTTGGAGAGGAGAACTGCCACCTTCTTCTCCTCGTTCGGGGCGCGCCCGAGGCGGGCGAAACGGGTCGCAAGCCCCGCAAGCCGCTCCGTGCGTTCGGGGTCGGCTCTGTAGAGGGTCAAGGGAGCGCCCACGGGGGAGTCGGGAGCGAGGCGCTCTTTGAAGGAGAAGGGGACGCCGATGATGCGCCCGTCGAACTCCGGGATGGCGACCTGCCAGGCCGTGTCTAGCGGCGAAAGGCCAGCGTCGGACTCCAGCCAAGCCTCGTGGGAAGCAGTCGTACAGATGCCCTGTACCACCGGCACGCCCAGGGCTTCGAGCGCCGGGACCTCCCACTCGAGCCAACCCTCCGGATCGCCCGCTTTTCTTGCGTCGGCCGCGTTCGAGCCGCCGCTGGCGAGCACCGTGGTTACGAGGCAATCCACCCTACCTTTTAGCATGCCCAGCACGGGAATCTCTCCCCTTTCGTCCGCCCGGAGCGAATAGCAGTAGACGGGCAGGGGGTCGGCGCCGGCCCGTTCGAGGGCCTCCACGAGCGCGTCCACGAAAGCGGTGTTGCCACTCATCCAGTGGGTGCGGTAGAAGATCACGCCGACCGTGGGTTTGTCCTCGTCGTGCATGGCGAGCAGATCCTCGAACGAGGAGCCCTCCGAGAGCTTCGGGTGGTAGACGCCCACCTCCGGCAGCGCGAGGGGCGGCTCGAAGCCGTAGCCCTCGACGAGGAGGGTGTCGGCGACGAACTTGAGGAGGTTCTCCGTGTTGCGCACCCCGCCGTGCCGCAGATACTCGAAAGCCTCGGCCACTATCCCCGAGGGCGCGGTCGAGAGGGCAGTGAGTTCCGCGTCGGGCTCCGCCTCCCCGCCGAAGGCGAGCAGGGGTATGCGTAGATCCTCGCAGCGACGCCGGAGTTCCTCGAAACCATCCGGCCAGGCTCTACGACCGCCGAGGAGCCGGATGATCACCACCTTGGTACTCGGCAACGCCTCGTCGAGGAAGACGCCGGAGTCTTCGAGCTTCGTCGGATTCGCGCAGCGGACAGCGGGGAAGCCCTCGGGGAGGGGCTCGAGGGCGCGGGCGGCGGCCAAGATCTCGGTGTCCGCGGTGGTCAGGAAAAGAAGCTCGTCAGCCATCGGTTCTCAGCTATCGACTCTTTGTTCTTGTCCAAGCACTAGGAGCCGACGATCCTCGGCTCCCGGAGGTACGAACGGCAACCCCTCAGGTGGGCCGCCATCGATGATCCGCAGCAGCGCATCGCGGTCAACGTGCTCGGCGATGAGATACCCGAGCTTCTCGAGCTGCGCCTCACGTCGAGCGGCGAACGGCTCGTTCCCCGCCACCCAGTCGAGGCCGCGTACCTCCGCAATATGGCGCAAAAACTCGCGGCGGAAATCGTCGGATTCGAACACACTGTGCCAGGAGGTGCCGAAGGTCGCCCCGACCTGGCAACCTTCGACGGAACCCTTTCGTGAGGTGTCTATCGAGAATAAGTATTCTCCGCCGAGACGCCGGATGCGCCCGTGGCGGATCTCGTACCCCGAGACCTCCGCTTCTCCAAACCCCGGCGCGCGTCCCTCGGGGCGTGCTAGGAGTTTTTCCTCCTCAAAGACCGTCTCTATGGGCAGAAGGCCCAGTCCCGGGGTCTCCCCCTCTCCGCTCTCAAGGCCGTCCATTATCCTCTCTCCGAGCATCTGGTAGCCGCCGCAGATCCCGATTATGGGAAGCTCACGTTCCGCGCGTTCGACGAAAACGCGATCGAGGCCGCGGGAACGAAGCCACGCGAGATCGGCGACGGTGGCCTTGGTGCCGGGTAGCACGGCGAGGTCGGAGGAGAGGATCTCCTGCGAGGACTCCGTAAATCGTACCGCAACGCCCGGCTCGTGCGACAAGGCATCAAGGTCTGTGAAGTTGCTGATCCTGGGTAGCCGCACGACCGCAATCTCTAAGACGTCTCGCCCGAGCGACGGTAAGAGATCCCGCGGCGCATCGAGAACTAGCGAGTCCTCCCCATCGAGCCCGAGACCCGGCACCCAAGGCAGTGTCCCCAAGAAAGGACGCCCCGTGAGCTCGTTCATCCGTTCGAGCCCCGGCACGAGGACGGCCAGATCCCCCCGGAACTTGTTTACGACGAAGCCACCGACCAGCGCCTGATCCTCCTGATCGAGGAGCGCGAGCGTCCCGTAAAGAGAAGCGAAGAGACCACCTCGGTCTATGTCCCCGACCACGACCACGGGTAAGTTTGCCGCCCGTGCCAAGCCCATGTTTGCGATGTCGTACGGGCGCAGGTTGATCTCCGCCGGGCTTCCCGCCCCCTCGCAGATCACGACCTCGAAGCGGCGACGTAGATCTTCGAGAGATTCCAGAACCACCGAAAGCAACTCCCCCTTCATTCCCTGATAGCT
>JALZFK010000058.1 GCA_030861585.1 Actinomycetota bacterium
TAGCGAGCGCGATTGCCGCGGCCGCTGGCGCGACGTTAGTTACAGCGGTGCGTGCCCAGCGTCTGATCTCCTTTCGTCCGCGACTGCGCTGGGCGCTCCGGCTGTGGCGGTTGCCCCTGCAGGTCGCGCTCGATACTGGCATCCTCGTCGCCGTACTGTGGCGTCGGCTCGTCATGCGCCAACCCGTGAGTGGTTCTTTTCGCGCGATACCATTTCGGGCCGTCGGTGAGGAGCCTGAGGCTAACGCCCGGCGGGCTATGGCTATGACGATAGGCTCGATCGCGCCCAACACGTACGTTATCGATATCGATAGGGACTACGAACTTATCCTCGTCCACCAGCTTGTGCCTCAGCCCGGCGATTCGACTTCTATTGACCCGCTGGAGCTAGGATGAACGAGTGGATGCTAGCTGCGGTTGTGCTCCTGGTCGGTGGGATTATTCCATGCTTGGTGGTCTGCGTGAGGGCGTCAGCGATGGAGGGGTTAGTAGCGCTTCAGCTAGCCGGGGAGATTGTTGCCCTCGCGCTGCTGCTGCTCGCCGAGGGCTTCCAGCGCCAGCCATTCACCGATCTGGCGCTAATCCTGGCAGTACTATCGTTCGTCGGCTCGCTAATCTTCTTGCGTTTTATGGAGGAACGCGAGCCATGACTTTCGGGGACATTCTCGTGGCGGTACTGCTGATCCTTGGAGTCGGCTTCGTGCTGGTCAGCTCCCTCGGAGTGCTAGTCATGCGCGGCACCTATGACCGGCTGCACTATACCGATACAGCGGGCTTCGGCGCCGTCTTGTGCGCGGCCGCCGTCGTGGTGCGTGAGGGGTTCTCGGAGATTAGCGTAAAGGCTGTTCTGCTCGCCGTGATCTTTCTAGTATTCTCGCCGGTGCTGGCACACGTCGTGGGACGTGCGGCTCGTCTGCGGGAGCACGGCAACTTGCGTGCCCGGTCCCACGAGACGGAGGTGGATAACTCATGATGGTATTGCAGGGCGTACTCTTGGTGTTGGTGGCCGTGGGAGGGACCGCTGTGGTGCTGACCCGGGACCCGCTGCGTCAGGCCATTGTGGTTGGCATCTTCGGCGTGCTGCTTGGTGTACTCTTCTTCGCCTTCCAGGCCCCCGACGTGGCGCTTTCGCAGATCGTCGTCGGCTCCGTGGCGCTGCCCGCCATGATTGTACTGACGCTCGCCAAGCTGGCTCAACTGCGGGGGCCAGACGAGTGAGCCGGCGAGTCCGCAGTGGGCTCTTTTTGGTCGCGGCAGCGGTCTTCGCCTTCCTGCTTATCTGGGGGCTACTAGGCTTGCCCGACTTCGGCGACTACCGAGGCCCCTATGGCGACGTGCTCCAGCAAGTCGCCTTGCCCGAGCGCCACACGCCGCAGGTGGTGGGCGCGACGACGTTCGATTACCGTGGGTTCGACACTTTGGGGGAGGAGTTCATCCTCTTCGCTGCGGCGTTAGGGGCCGTAGTCCTCCTGCGTCAGCAGCGCGGTGAAGAAAAGGACGAGGAAGAGGAGCAGGATCATCCGGCCGACCGGCAGCGGCGCGATACGAGTGATGCGTTGCGCCTGCTGGGACTCGGGTTGGTCGGTCCGCTCGTTGTGCTCGGCCTCTACGTCATCGTCCACGGTCATCTCACGCCCGGAGGAGGCTTTCAGGGCGGCGTCGTACTCGCCAGCGCGTTCGTCCTCGTTCACGTGGCCGGACGGTACCTGATCCTGAAGCGGGTCCGTCCGATGCCGCTTGTCGAGATCACCGAGGCCGGCGGGGCTGCAGGTTTTGTGCTCGTCGGCTTGGGCGGCATGATCGCCGGCTCGATGTTCCTCTTCAACTTCCTACCACTGGGCGAGCCGGGGACCCTACTCTCTGCGGGCATAATTCCGCTTCTCAACATCTCGGTGGGTCTCGAGGTGGCAGGGGCCGTGGTACTGCTCTTCTCGGAGTTCCTGGAGCAATGGCTCTTGAGGGGCCGGGGAGGTGGCGCGTGAGCTTCTTGCCCTACGCGGTCGTCGTGTGGCTCTTGCTTGTCGGCCTCTACGGGATCGTAACGAGCCACCACCTCGTCCACCTGATCGTCTGCCTGACGGTCGTGCAGTCCTCGAGCTACCTACTACTGCTGGCGATTGGCTACCGTGCCGGGGCCGAGGCGCCGATTTACAAGGACATCCCGCCCGAGACTCCCGTGGTGGACCCGGTAGTTCAGGCTCTCACCCTCACCGACGTGGTCGTCGAGGCGACGGTGGCGGCGCTGCTGCTCGCCCTCGCGGTGCAGGCGCAGAAGCGGTTCGGCACCGTCGACCCGGACGAGATAGGAACCCTCAAGGGCTGAGATGACCATCTTACCCGCGCTGCCGGTGGCCCTCCCCTTGTTGGTGGCCGCCGCCCTCGCCGCCACCGCCACGTGGTTCCCGTGGCGCCGGGGGGCCGACGTGGTGGCTTTAGGCACCGCGGTAGCTGTGACCGTGCTCTGCGTTCTGCTGCTCGTTCGCTCGACCGGCGATACTATCGTCTACTGGTTCGGGGGCTGGGAGCCGCGGGACGGGATAGCTTTAGGGATCTCGTTTACGATCGACCCTATTGGCGCGGGGCTGGCTGCCTTCGCGGGGCTGCTCATGAGCGCAGCACTCATCGTGTCCTGGCGCCACTTCGGGTCCGTAGGCCAGGTCTTTCACGCGCTCATGCTCGTGTTTCTGGCGGCCCTGGTCGGCTTCGCCCTGAGTGGCGACCTCTTTAACATGTTCGTGTTCTTCGAGCTGATGTCCATCTCCGCGATCGCGTTGACCGGTTACGAGATCGACGAGCGCCCGGCGATCAATGGCTCGCTCAACTTTGCCATCACCAACACCATCGGTGGCTTCCTCGTGCTAAGTGGCATCGCGCTGATCTACGGGCGCACCGGCGCGCTCAACCTTGCCCAGATCGGCGAGACTTTAGCCTCCAGTTCGACTGATAGGCTCATCATCGTGGCCTTCACCCTGCTGGTCGCGGGGTTCTTCGTCAAGGCGGCCGTGGTGCCCTTCCACTTCTGGCTGGCCGATGCGTATGCCGTCGCGCCGACTTCCGTGTGCATCCTCTTCGCCGGCGTCATGAGCGAGCTTGGACTCTACGCGATCGCGCGGATCTACTGGACGGCGTTCAGCGGAGTGCTCGGACCTCAGGAGGTCGAGCTGCAAGCCATCCTCGTCGGCACCGGGATCGTGACCGCACTCATTGGCGCCATCATGTGCTTCCTTCAGCACCACCTCAAGCGGCTGCTCGCCTTTGCCAACGTGAGCTTCGTCGGCTTGTTCCTGATCGG
>JALZFK010000163.1 GCA_030861585.1 Actinomycetota bacterium
AGTAACCGAGATGGTCAGGAGGCGGCCTAACTCTTTCTCCGCGCGCCACGGTAAGCCTTAAGCACGTCTTTCCTCATCCCCGCGCACCACGAAGACGGGGCAGGGGGCGTGGCGAACCACGCTGTCGGAGACGCTTCCAAGGAGGGCTCGTCTCAGGGCGCTGAGGCCTCGGCTGCCCACGACCACGACTCCTGCGCCGAGCTCCTCGCTGAGGTTAACGATCTGCTCGGCCGGACGGCCTAGCCGGAGATGGACCTCGGCGATTCGGCTGCCCGCGGCCCGGATCCTCTCTACCTCTTCGTCGAGCAACCTCTCTGCGTGGCGCCGGAGCTCGGCCGGCTCCTCCTCGGTGTAGGCGTAGAACGTCGGCAGGTATTCTCCGACGTGCACGACGTGCAGTTCGGAGCCCGTTCTCTCGCAGAGCTCTACCGCCGACTGGGTGGCGAGCGCGGCATCCGGGGACCCATCGGTGGCCAGCAAGACCCTGGTCGGAAAAACGGTCATCTCTCTAAGCCTCCCGTGTGGCCTCTTCGGTAGACTCCTCACGGCCAAGACGACTGAACCGGAAGCCGTAGACGAAGTAGATCACCAGCCCAAGAATCATCCATCCCACGAACCGAGCCCACGTTCCCAGGGGGAGGCTGACCATGAGGTAAAGGCAGATCAGTGCGGCTAGGATGGGGGTCACCGGGACCAACGGCGTCCGGAAGGCGCGCCTCAAGTCCGGGTTCGTCCTTCGCAGGACGATGATGCCAATGGAGACCAGGATGAAGGCGAAGAGCGTCCCGATGTTCGTCAGCTCCGCGAGCCGCTGCAGGTCTATGAAGCCCGCCATCAGGGCCACGACCACGCCGGTAAGGATGGTTATACGGTAGGGGGTGCGGAAGCGTGGGTGAACTTGGGCGAAGAACCGGGGAAGGAGGTTGTCCCGGCTCATAGCGAAGGCCACCCTACTCTGGCCGAGCATCAGGATCATGATTACACTCGTCAAACCCGCTAAGATGCCTATGGAGATCAAGCCCGCGGCCCAGTCCTGCCCGGCTTCGGAGAGCGCCGTAGCTAGCGGGGCGTCATTGGCCAGATCGGGGTAGGGCGCCATCCCGGTCAGAATCAGCGAAACTACCACGTACAGTATCGTGCAGATCGCCAGCGAAGCGATGATTCCAATCGGCAGGTCCCGTTGTGGGTTGCGCGTCTCCTCGGAGGTTGTCGCCACGACGTCGAAGCCGATGTAGGCGAAGAATACGATCGCCGCTGCTGTGATGATACCCGCGAACCCGAACGACTGCTGCTCGGCGCCGGTGAGGAACTGCAAGAGCGAAGGTTCCGCCGTAGATTCCTTCGAAGCGCTCGCCACCTCCCCGCCCGCCGACGGGATGAACGGATCCCAGTTGGCGGTGTTCACCAAGAAGATCCCGATCCCTATAAAGAAGAACACGACGGCGAGCTTTATCACGGTGATGGCGATGTTAACGGAGGAGCTTACGCGGATCCCGATGATTAGGACCACCGTGAGGATTACCGCTATGCCCATAGCCGGCAGGTTCACGACCCCTCCTTCGGTGATGGCCCCCGGCAAGCTTATGCCGAAGAAGCTTTTGAGGATCTGCCCAAAGTATCCCGACCATCCGACGGAGACCGCGGACGCTCCGACGATGAACTCCAGGATCAGGTCCCACCCGATGATCCAGGCGATAAACTCGCCGAGCGAAGCGTAGGAGAACGTGTAGGCGCTGCCCGCTACCGGGACTGTGCTTGCAAACTCCGCATAGCAGAGCGCCGCCAGAGCGCAGGCTACCCCCGAGATGACGAACGATAGAGAAACGGCCGGCCCTGCGAAGTTCGCCGCGGCCTGACCGGTAAGGACGAAGAGCCCCGTCCCGATTATCACCCCGATACCAAAAATGGTCAAGTCCAAGGGCCCCAGGGCCTTCCTCAGCTGGAACTCCGGATCCTCGGTGTCCCGGATGGACTGCTCGATCGACTTGGTGCGCATGATCCCCATGTATCTCCCTTTCTCTAACCTTCGCGATCACCGCCGCAGCGAACGCCGCCGGTTGTCCCTTGCCCCGCGTCCCTCGACCCACCGCCATTCTATGAGAAAGCGCGCCGTCTCGCCAGTGCCGGCCGGAACTTGCCTGGGTAAGGCTAGCTCTCGTCCATGTAGGGCATAAGCTGGGGGAACGACGAGCGGAAAAAGGAGAATGGCGTGGCCGAGGTGAACCCGACCAAGCCGCAAAAAATCTTGGATGGTATGGTTACCCGGCCAACAAGAAGACCTCGTCAAGCACGCCGAAGGGAAGGGTGCCGACGCAGACGAGCTCTCTTTCCTGAGATCTGCCCGACCGAGACTACGAGATCCCCGCCGACGTCAACAAGGAGATGAGATAAGCCGCGAGCGACGCCCTCAGCCCTACCTCGGCCAGAGGAGTGGCCTGCTTACCCGGTCCGAAACGGCGAGCTCCGAGGCGAGTAGGTCGAGAGCGTGGTTCTCCACTTCTTCGACAGGGACATCGGCGACCACCGAAGCCCGGTGTCCGCAGCTACCGTCGAAGAGAGTGTCGCCGCAGATCGGGCAGTTCGAACGCCAGGAGAGGACCGGGCGGTGACGAGCACGTGTTGAGGGGCCGGCGTTTATGAGGTTTGGTCCCCAAAAAATTCCGACGGTAGCCGCGCCGACGGCCGCCGCCAGGTGCAGCGGGCCGGAGTCGTTGGAGACGACGACCGCGCATCGGCTCGAAAGGCCGGCGAGCCCGCTTAGAGAGAGCCGCCCGCAGAGGTCGAGAGCCTCGCGGTCCATGGCGTCCACTACTCCGGAGATCAGGGTTCGGTCTTTCTCTACCCCGACCACGGCTACGCGGGCGCCAGAGTCGGCAAGCGCGTCCCCGACGGCGGCGAACTTCTCGGGTGGCCACCGGCGCCGCGGGTCGCCCGCCCCGGGATGGAGGGCGACGAGGGGTCCTTCGGCTTCCGGGATCACGCCTGCGACCTCGTCCAGATCCCTTTCCGTCACGGCCAGGCGCGGCTCCAGGTTAACCGTCTGTGCTCCGACGAGACCCGCGACCTCCAGGAAGCGTAGGTACTCCGACTGGTGGTAGACGTAGGGCACACAGCGGTCGAGGGGAGACGCTCCTGAAGCTTGGAGGCCCGCCGTGACCCGGGCCCCAAGCCGCTGGACGAACGGATTGGA
>JALZFK010000078.1 GCA_030861585.1 Actinomycetota bacterium
ACGCCTTTTCTTCGCGACCGATATTCACGGGTCGGAGACCTGCTGGCGAAAGTTCTTGAATGCTGGTAAGCATTACGAGGCCGACATTTTGATCCTCGGCGGCGATATGACGGGGAAAGCGCTTGTGCCGATAGTAGAACAGGGGGCAGGACGCTGGCGCGCGTCGTTGCTAGAGAACCGGTACGAGTTCGAGAGCGAAGAAGACGTGGCGAAGTTCGAGGACATGGTCAAACGACGCGGTTATTACCCGTTCCACACCACCCCCGACGAGATGGTTGAGCTCGAGTCGAACGAGGAGCTGCGAGATTTTCTCTTCCATGTGGAAATTATGGGTGCGTTGGAGCGGTGGATGCGGATGGCCGACCAACGGCTCGAGGACAGCAACGTCGAGTGCTTCGTTTGCCCGGGAAACGACGACCGGTTCGAGGTGGACGATGTCATCTCCGAGGCGCGACGGGTGCGGCTGGCGGAGGGGCAGGTCGTCGAGTTCGGGGAGTTCCAGATGATCTCTACCGGATGGTCGAACCGTACCCCGTGGGATAGCTACCGCGAAGAGGATGAGGACCAGTTAAGCGAGCGTTTGCAGAAGATGACCGCGCAGGTGACCGCCTCGCCCGAGCGTACGATCTACAACTTCCACTGTCCGCCTTACGGCTCGGGTCTGGACGAGGCCCCGGAACTTACCGAAGATCTGCGCCCGAAGTACGGTGGGCGCTCGATGGTTCCTGTCGGCTCGACCGCCGTGCGGGAGGCGATAGAGAAGGGACAGCCGGCTCTGGCACTACATGGGCACATACACGAGGCCAGGGGCAACACTCGCATCGGAAACACCCTGTGCATCAACCCCGGAAGCTCTTATGAGCAGGGGCAGCTGCTCGGAGCGGTCGTGGATCTGGACGGCAAAAAGCAGAAGATCAAGCGGTTCGTACTGACCAGCGGATAAATAGGAGGGGAGCGGATGGCAAGCAACAGCGCGGGGGACCTGTTCCAGCGGAACGCCACGGGGCTCCTGCGGGGGTGGTCGGTTTGGGATGGCTTCATCTACGCGACGTTCTCGATCAACCTGATCACCCTCGGGCTCTTTATTTTTTCCTCCGCTCCATCCATCCCGGGTGGCTCACTCATCTTCGCGATCATCTTGTCGGGCCTATATCTCATCTTCCAAGCTATCACGTATGCTTCTTTGATCGCTGTGATGCCCCGAGCGGGCGGCGATTACGTGTGGATGAGCCGTATCTTGGGTGGTGGGATCGGCTTTGTGCTGGCGATCGCGGGCTGGTGGTTCATCCTGTGGCACTGGGTGCCCATCTACGCGAACATCCTGAACATCGAGGTCATCGTGCCGCTGGCAACCATCCTCGGTTTGAGCTCGGTCGCCGATTTCTTCGGCCAACCCGCCGGTGTGTTTACCGCGTCGATGATCGTCGCGGCTCTGGCTTCAGTGCTCATCTCGATCGGGATGCGGGCCTACGCTCGTATACAGAAGGTCTGCTTCTACGGGGGTCTAGTGGGCTTGGCGCTCATGCTCATCCTGCTGATCGTCTACTCGAACGCCGACTTCATAGCTGCCTTCAACGATAAAGCGCAAGGGCTTTTGGGAGCGCAAGGCGACGTATACTGGGAGACTATCCAGGTCGGTACCGTCGAGACCGCCCACATCGGCGGTACCGACCTCGGTCCTACGCTGCTCCTGATCCCGTTGCTCGTCTTCTTCAACCTGTGGTCTAACTGGGGCGCCACGCTCTACGGCGAGGTGCGGGGCGCCTCGGATTTCCGCAAGAACATCTACGCGATGGGCGGGGCGCTAGTGGTCACCACGATCGTGGCCGTCATCATGTTGCTCTTGTTCTACAAGACCTTCGGCTGGACCTTCTACTACGCAGCGAACAACGCGTACCTGGCCCAGACGGCTGGCGAGCTGGAGAGCGCCCCGCTCCCGGTGTGGCCTTACCCGGGTCTGTTGGCGGCCTTCTTGTTCGACAGCCCCGTGCTGCAGTTCATCCTGGTGGGCTTGCTGTCGCTGTGGTTCTTCGGGTGGGTCGGGACGGTGT
>JALZFK010000083.1 GCA_030861585.1 Actinomycetota bacterium
GCAAATCATCCAGGAAGGTGGCCGGCGCGGCGAGATTTACCGGAAGCTAAGGGACTTGCGCGACAAGTACGCCGACCTCATCCGGGAGCGCTATCCGCAGATCCCCCGCCGCTGCTCGGGCTACAACCTGGATCAGCTCTTGCCCGAGAACGGCTTCCACGTCGCGCGCGCCCTGGTCGGCACGGAGAGCACCTGCGTCACTATTCTGGAGGCGACCACGCGCCTCGTCGACAGCCCCCAGTTTCGCAGGACCCTGGTGTTCGGCTACAAGGACCGTTTCGATGCCGGGGACCACGTCAAAGAGATTATGAAACATAACCCCATCGCCTTGGAGGGTTTCGACCATACGCTGACCGACAACAAGGAGACAAAGTTTGCCCTCGCCACTGATCGGGAGGCGCTGCCGGAGGGCAACGCCTGGCTCCTCGTAGAGTTCGGAGGCGACTCTGAGGAGGATGCCTTAGATCAAGCTCGCGCCGCGATGGAGGCCCTGGAGTCGGACGGGAAGCCCGTAAGCGTGAAGCTTTGCGATCCCGGGGATGAGCAATCGGTCTGGGCCGTCCGCACGGCCGGAGTGGACTACAGCAACGTGCCCGGCACCATGGAAACCGAAGGGACCTGGGAGGATGCGGCGGTGCCCCCGGAGGTGCTGGGGGATTACCTACGCGACTTCGAGAAGCTGCTGAACAAGTACGGCTACTTCTGCGTCTACTATGGGCACTTCGGCCAGGGCTGCGTTCATACTCGCATCACCTTCGACCTCAAAACCGCCGAGGGGCTCAAGGAGTTCCGCTCGTTCTTGTATGAGGCGGCGGAGTTGGTGGTCAGCTACGGCGGCTCGATCGCCGGCGAGTACGGCGAGGGACAACGGGCGGAGCTCTTGTCCGTGATGTTCGGTGACGAGCTCGTCGAGGCCTTTCGCGAGTTCAAGGAGATCTGGGATCCCGAAGGCAAGATGAACCCGGGCAAAGTCGTCGATCCTTATCCTTTGGACACAAACCTGCGCACCGGAGCCGATTACAACCCGCCGCAGGTAAAGACGCACTTCAAATTCCCCGAGGACAGGCACAGCTTCGTCGTGGCGACCGAGCGCTGCTTCGGAATTGGGAGGTGCCGTAAAGGTAGCGGCACGATGTGCCCGAGCTACATGGTCACCCGCGAGGAGATGCACGCCACACGTGGGCGCGCAAACCTGCTCTTCGAGATGCTGCAGGGCGAGGCCATAACCGACGGCTGGCGCGACGAGCACGTTCACGAGTCGCTCGACCTGTGCCTCGCGTGCAAGGGCTGTAAGGGCGAGTGCCCGGTAAGCGTCGACATCGCCACCTACAAGGCCGAGTTCCTCTCGCACTACTACGAGGGTCGGCTACGCCCGGTCAACGCCTACGCTTTGGGCCTTATCCACTGGTGGGCTAGATTCGCCTCCTACGCGCCAAGCGTGGTTAACTTCTTCACCCAGACGCCACTCTTGCGTGATGCGATGAAGGCGGCGGCGAACGTAGCGCCCGAGCGTTCGATACCGGCCTTTGCGCCGAAGACCTTTAAGCAGTGGTTTCGCGAGCGGGGACCGCGGAACCTGAACAAGCCGCCGGTGATCCTGTGGCCCGACACCTTCAACGACCACTTCTACCCGGAGACAGCCCAGGCCGCGGTCGAGGTCCTGGAACACGCCGGTTTTCGGGTCGAGGTGCCGCAGCAGGCCCTGTGCTGCGGCCGCCCGCTCTACGATTTCGGTATGCTGAACCTCGCCAAGCGCCAGCTTGGGCAAATAATCGATGCGCTACGCCCGTACATACGGGAGGGCGTGCCGATAGTGGGGATCGAACCGAGCTGCGTGGCGGTCTTCCGCGACGAGCTCACAAACCTCTTCCCCAACGACGAAGACGCGAGGCGACTCAACCGGCAGGCGTACGTCCTGAGCGAGTTCCTCGAAAAGCAGGATTATCAACCCCCGAAGCTCGAGCGCAAGGCGATCGTTCACGGTCATTGCCACCACAAGGCCATCATGGGCATGGGCGACGAAGAAAAAGTGCTCGAAAAGCTTGGCCTCGACTCCGAGGTTTTGGACGCTGGCTGTTGCGGGATGGCGGGATCCTGGGGCTACGAGAAGGGCGACCACTACGACGTCTCCATGAAGGCCGGTGAACGGGTCCTGCTTCCGGCCGTGCGTAGTGCCGACAAGGACGCCCTGATCGTCACCGACGGTTTTTCCTGTCGTTCGCAGATCAAAGAGGCCACCGACCGTCGCGCGCTGCACCTGGCGCAGGTAATACAAATGGCCCTGCACAACGGTAGCGGGCGATCGGGAGACTACCCCGAGTCGGAGTACTTTGAAGAGAAGCCAACGCAACCCAGGCTGCGCGATGCGGTACTGTTAGGCGCAGGAGTTGCATTGGCCGGTGGCGCTCTGGCGTGGATCGCGAGAAAAGCGATGGCCTGATCGCCTTCGTCTAACGCGAAGAAGCTGCGTCGAAAAGGCAAAGTCTGCGCTTGCAAGTGTCTTAAAGCAATCAGCCTCTCCGGTGGTTATGGGGGATGCCGGTCGAGAAAAGATCACCCTCGGGAGGTTGCTCGGCAATCCTGGGGGTATGAACAGAAGGGGAAATAAGGGGTGCACGACAGGACAGGCATCTTTGGC
>JALZFK010000088.1 GCA_030861585.1 Actinomycetota bacterium
ATCCTAGCCCTCGTCGTCCTCCCGCTCTTCGTCGCTGAACAGAGTTTTTTCGGGCTCACCATCGGCGGCCCGGAGAGCGTGCGCGCTCTGCTTGGTCCTCTGGGCGGCTGGATAAGCGCCACGAACGAGCCGAGCTCCAACGCCTTCTTGCCGACCGCGGTCCTCTACCTCGTCTTTAGTTTGCCTGCGTTCTTCTTTGTGCCGGACCCCGCGGTGCGATCCCCCCAACCGGTGAGGCTCGGGACGGCCTACCGGGACGTCGTTGCTACTTTGAGGACTTTGGGCGCCTACGCTGGGGTAGGGATGTTCATCCTCGCGACGGTGTTGTATATGGATGCCGCCAACACGGCCGTAGCCAACATGGCGCTCTACGGACGGGAGGTCTTCGGCATGGAGAGCGCGCAGATAACGAACCTCCTTCTCTTCTCGACTGTCTTCGCCATCGTCGGGAGCGTAGGTTTCGGGTTCGCCTCCGATAAGGCAGGCCCGAAAAAGGCGCTCGTCGCGGTCCTCGTGCTCTGGCTCATCGCTATCTTGCTCGCCGCGGGGGCTTTGGCCCCTTGGATCCTCTTTGTCGCGGGACCGCTCGTCGGCATAGCCTTGGGCGGGACGTGGACGGTGAGCCGGGTCATGCTCGTTGCCCTTTCGCCGCCTGAGAAGCTCGGGGAGTTCTTCGGCCTCTTCTCTTTGGCCGGCAAGGTCTCCGCCGTCGCCGGACCGGCGGTTACGGCGCTACTTCTATGGACGTTAGAGGGTATTGGCACCGGGGCTTACCGGATCGCCGTGGGCTCTTTATCCCTGATCATGGCCCTCGGGCTCTTGCTCCTCCTACGCGTACCCGATGTCCGCCCCAACCCCGGGGTCGAAGAGTTCGCCGAAGGCGCGACCAGCGGCGCGCCGGGCGTTCGCGAATAAGGCAGCGATATCATGAGGACCGTAGCACTTTGGGGCCGCGTCGTCACGGACCACGAAGTTTGGCCGGAGGGCACGGTCCTCATCGAGGGGAGCCGCGTCGCGGAGGTGAGCCAAGAGCTGATCGAAGCCGACGAGATCCACGAATATCCCAACCGCCTCATAGTGCCCGGCTTCGTAGATTTGCAAGTTAACGGCTCGTTCGGGGTGGACGTCGCCTCCGAGCCCGGACGCGTTTTGGAGCTCTCGAGGAAGCTGGCGGCTACCGGGACCACTTCCTACCTGCCGACCGTGATCTCCTCGCCTAAAAACCTCTACCGCGAGGCGCTACCCAAACTCGCCGTCCTGGTGGCGCGTGGGGGCGTCTTCGACGGGGCCGAGGTCCTCGGGGTGCACCTCGAAGGACCGTTCATCAACGCGGGGAAAAGGGGCGCCCACCCGGCAGACTGCATCACGCCGGCCAGTACGGGCCTCCTGGGCGAACTCTTGGACCTGGGGCCGGTACGGATGCTCACCCTCGCGCCGGAACTCGAGGGCGCGGCTGAGCTCGCGAAGTTGGCTGGCGAGCGTGGGGCCCTCGTCTCGGCCGGCCACTCGAACGTCACGTTCGAACTCGCCTACAAGGTCTTTGAGGAGGAGATCTCGGGCGTAACCCACCTGTTCAACGCGATGAGCCCGCTGCACCACCGGGAGCCGGGTCTTCCGGGGGCGGCCTTTGCCCATCTACAGGCGACCTGCGGCATCATCGCCGACGGTCGGCACGTCCACCCCGAGATGGTTAACCTCGCCTTCCGCCTGCTGGGTCCCGATCGCCTGTACCTGGTAACCGACGCAATCGCCGCCACTGGCATGGAGCCCGGCGAGTACCCTTTGGCGACCCAGCGGGTTCACCTCGATACCGACGGCATTCCGACCTTGGAGAGTGGGGCGTTCGCCGGGAGCGTCCTCGTCATGAACGAGGCCCTACGTAACGTCCTCGCCTTTACCGGCTGCACCCTCTCCGAAGCCATCAGGATGGCCGCTGCTACCCCCGCGAGACTTATTGGCGAGGAAGGGCGCAAAGGACGCCTAGCCTCCGGGTACGACGCCGATATCGCCGTCCTGCGTTCCGACCTCTCTGTACAGGTCATCTACAAGGGTGGCGCAAGGGTTTGCCCTGCGGTCGAATAGGGGAATTAATTATCGTCGGCCTAGTATTATTGTGTATATCGTTCGATCGCCTCCTCGTTGCCCCAGCAGCTCAATGAAGAGGTTAGCAGAGGCCAAGCCCGTTAACCAGACGCGTTTTAAACAGCGTAGATCTCGCGCGCGTTGCCCCTGAGGACGGCCTCCGCCAAATCTTCAACCTCAGAACCGGAGAGGAACCTCCGCCGGCTCAGGTCTTCGAGGGTCCCTCGCAACGCTTGCCTGAACCGCCGGGCCCCGAGGAAAAAGAGTTCCGGACCAATAAACCCGTCCGAGGCGTAGAGAAGTTGGCACCAGGGCGCCAGCTCGAGCGCTTCCGAGAGGAGGTTTTCGGCGGCGTGAGCGGTCAGGGGTATCGCCAGGGAGAGATCGAGGAAGACGTTGGGGTAGAGACTCGCCAACCAACCTGCTTGCCTAGTATAAGGATAAGTGTGCAGAACCACTATGCGGGCACCGGCGGCCAGAGGATGCTCTAGCAAGGGCTTGAGTAGGGCGGGGTTAGCCCCGGGGAGATCCAGGTCCTCATCTCCGAAGCCCGTGTGCACTTGCAGTGGTTTGCCGGTCCGGCTTGCCACCTTCGAGGCGACCAGCAGTAGGGCCCCGAGTAACGCCGGTCGCCGGATGCGAACCTCAGGAGCGACCTTCTCTGCCTCGAACGCTCGTTCGGTATCTTCCGCCGTGGAGTCCAGCTGCACCGTCAGGCCGCCGCGGTAGGCAGCCACGGTCTTGAATCCCCTGGCGCTCTCCGCCCCGAGCAAGCTCTCCTCCACCATCGCCAGGAGCTCCGCGGCCGAGCCTGCTTCTGTCAGTAGCCGCTCAGCAACGCTCTCGACCCTCTTGATCTCGAAGACCCGACCCTGCAGGAGCGCCTCGTGTTCCTCGAGTGTACCCCCGCCCCCGTACCCGGTGTCCAGGAGCAAAGCCTCCAGGTTTGCTTCCGCGAAGAGCCGGCGGGCGTAGCCGGTCGGATCCGAGGCCCGGGTTGAGAGAACGGCAGTCTCTAGCTCCGGAAAGTTCTCGGAAACCTCAAGCCCCAGAACCTCTGCTAGTTCCCGCACCGCCCAACGATAGAAAACCGTCTCAACTACCCGCCCCGGTTCCCGCCGGGCCTCCGTAAATAAATAGCGGAATTCGTTTGCCTCGAGACTGCGTGGGGGAAGCTTCAAGGGGTGGGCGTGCCCGTCCACGGCAGGGATGTCCGCCAACGAGTCCATCAATAGAGTTCTCTGGCCGCTGCCGCCACCTCCTCCGGGGAGAGCGCCCTCGCGACCTCGATTTGCCCTCGACCAACGGCGAGGTGGGTACGGACGAGCGGTTTGCCGAGGACCCCTTTGAGAACCTCGTCACCCTCCAGGGCATCCAGGGCTTCGTCGAGGGAGGCCGGGAGTGGGCGGATGCCCCGGGAGAGGCGCTCCTCCTCGCTCAACGTGGCCGGATCTACCAGAACTGGCTCTCCAGGATCCAAGCCCCTTTCCATCCCGTCCATCCCGGCGACCAATACCGCTGCGAGCCCCAGATAAGGGTTCGCCGTCGCGTCCACCGGTTTTAGCTCCACGTTGGCCGTCTCGGACTCCGACCCGGCCACCGGCGAGGCGAGGCGCACGGCGGCCTCCCGATTGTCCGGCCCGTAGCAGACGTAGGCGCTAGACCACATGCCGGGAGCGAGGCGCTGGTAGGAGTTAGGTGAGGAGGCAGTAAAAGCCATCAACGCGGGCAGGTGCTCGAGGATGCCCGCGACGAATCCGGAGCCTGACTCGGTCAAAGCCCCGGAAGGGTCAAAGAGCACCGAGGCTCCGCCCTCCCGAGAGTAGACGCTGACGTGTAGGTGGTGGCCGTTGCCGGCGCCGTCCAGGAAGGGTTTTGGAGCCGCGATCGCCTCGAAGCCCAGTCGATGGGCGACACCCCGGATCGCCTCCAAAACCAATACTCGCCGGTCCGCCGCGGCTAGAGGTTCCGTCTCTCCCACCGAGAGCTCCAGCTGGCCGTGCCCGACCTCGGCGTGGTACTGCTTCGGGGGAATACCCATCTCCTCCAACGTCCGTACCAGGTGGGCGGCAAACTCCGCCGCCGGGGTCAGGGCGAAGCTCGCAGCATAGGGGGTTTTGTCCGGGGGGCCGTCGGGACCGAGCAGGTAGAACTCGGTCTCGAAGGAGGTTAGGGTCTTGAGGCTAAGCTCGGTGAGACGGTCGACCACCCGCCGCAGGGCGCTCCGGGGGCACCCTTCCCAGGGCGTGTACCCGTCCGGCTCGGTCATGTTGCAGGGGACCATCGCTTGGCCGGTGGCGAACGGCAGCCGGGTGAGGCCGGAGAGGTCGGGTACCAAACGGGCCTCCCCGACGGGACTCAAGCCTGAGGTCGTATGCAGCTGGCCGCTAGGATCAAGGGCCAAGACGCCCTTGGCGAGTCCCACCCCGGCCTCGGCCCGCTTCTGAAAATCCTCCCTATAGACAGCCTTCACCTTGGAGATGCCGGCGTGGTCCACGAAGGCGAACCGTACCCACAGGGCATCCTCTGGTAGGATCTCTACGGACTTAATGCGTTCTTCCTTCTCGGTTTGCATCTCTCACCGCCTCGGACATGCTCGAAGAGCGCTCTTTTCTTTCGGTACTCATGGTACGCGAGGGGTCGCTTACGCGCTCTGTGCTCGAGTATTGGGTTCTCGCGCTCCTACCCGAAGACGCCGTGGGCCTACTCAAACCCTCGACCCGTTGTTCACACTCCCGTAACGCTAGCTGGCGGCCGATCGTCTACTACATAAGGGCGCGTGGGGGTTCCCTACCAACTCTCCACGACTCCGGTCTATCACACGCCCCGTTCCCGAGGTTTCGGGTGCTTCCTCGTATAATTGCGCTCCCTCTCACTGAAGAAGCCGGGTTAGAGAAAGCGCCAGCTAGGCTGCCGGGAAGTAGTAGCCCCGAATTCTAAAAACTTGTATGATACATGCAAAGGTCGTCCCGGAAAGGGGTGCGGGGCCAATGGTTGTAATCGACGACGTACTAAAGATCGTCCCGGAAAAGGACGCGGAGCCAATGATGATAGCCGACAATAGTAACGAAGGGGCGATGGTGTGGGTGGAGACCTCGTTGCGGTATGCACGCGACCGCAATCGATCGAAGCTCGAGGGGCTCTTGACGGCGGTACGGGGGGAGATCGCATTGGAGATTGAGCTCGCGAAGGG
>JALZFK010000245.1 GCA_030861585.1 Actinomycetota bacterium
ACACAGTCCCCTATCTCCGCGACTCTATCCACGTTCGCCACCAGCTCCGGCGCCCCAGCAGCTATCACCGCCACGTCCCGGTAAAGGAGCATTAGGAGTTCCAGAGCCTCCGCCACCGCCCCGTCCCGCGCCGCCCTACCGGCGCGCTTCGCCGCTTCCTTAGACCGCCGATTCGGCCCCTCGTCCGAGTAGGCCGCCAGGTACGCCTTCTCCCGGGCCGCTCCAATGCTCTCTGCCTTGGCCATGATCTCCTCGGCCGCTCTGGACCGAGCCTCGAAGGAGCTATCGAAGGAAAATCCCACCTCGAAGACGGCCTCCCGTAGCTCCTCAAAACTGTCCTCCTCCGCGTACCGCAACGCGAGCCCGATGCTCCCCCGTCCCGAAGCCCCCGCGAGTCGGGCTTTCTCCTCCGGGTGGCCCCGGTCTATCAGAAAAGAAACAACCTCGTCCAGGGGTACGGGATAGAAGCGGATCGACTGGGTGCGGGAGACGAGCGTCGGCAAAACGCCCTCCAGGGACGTCGCGAGCAGAATAAACACCGCCGCGCCTTCCGGCTCCTCCAGCGTTTTGAGCAAGGCGTTCGCCGCCTGTACGTTCAGGGTATCTGCCCGCAAGATGAACACCCGGCGCGTTCCCTCGAACGGTCGACCTGCTGCCTGGCGCAACACCTCCCGGGCTTGACCGATGGTGGTAAACCGTCCTTCGGGTTCGACCTCCGAGAGATCTGGGTGTAAACCTCGCAGAGCCCGATCCGCAGCACTACGGTCCCCGTCCGCGACCAGCGCCGCCCCGAACCTGCGAGCGACCGCGCGTTTGCCTACCCCAGGTAATCCGTAGAAAAGGTAAGCATGGGCCGGCTCCCCGGCCAGGGAATTCTCGAGCATTCTAAGGGCCGTCGTGTTCCCCAGGATGTCGCTAAAAGTTCCCATCGTTGCCCCGCAGTTTCAGGATCTCCCGTCCGACGGTTTCCGCGAGCCTCTCCGGCGACAGCGAACCGTCGAGTACCCTCACGCGAACCGGCTCCGAACGCGCGATCTCCTCGAAGCCCTCCTCCACACGCCGCATAAAGTCGTCCCCAACCTTCTCGATGCGGTCTAGCGAGGAATCCGACTCGCGGGCCCGTTGCGCCCGTTCCTCCGCCGATAGCCGCAAATAAAATGTCAGGTCGGGCGCAACGCCCTCGACGGCCCAAGCATTAAGCTCTCGCACGGTAGCGATACCCAAGCTTCGGCCCGCGCCCTGGTAGGCGAGGCTAGAGTCGAGGAAGCGTTCGCAGAGCACGAGCTCTCCGTTCTTCAAACGGGGCAGGATCTCGCGCCGTACCAGGTCCGCCCTGGCCGCCGCGTACAGGTAAGCCTCGGTCCACGGGTCCATGTCGACTTCCGGGTCGAGTAGCACCGCCCGTACCCTTTCGGCCGCGGGAGTACCACCCGGCTCGCGGGTGAAATAGGATGGCGGAACGAGCCCCGCCAAAAGCGGCTCGAGGTTACACACGAGGGTGGATTTACCAGAGAAATCCAGTCCCTCGACGGTTACAAAGAGGCCGTTGACGGATCGCGCGGCCAGAGTAGCTACGCCGCCGCCCGGCGGAGGGCGTGCCGCTCGGCGGCGAGAACGTGGGCCTTGAAGAGGTTGCGGTGCTCAGAACTTTGCGCATCGCGCATGGATTCCGCGTGCCACTGCACGCCGACCAACCAGCGTTCGGAGAGGTCGCGGGACTCGAGGGCCTCTACCACCCCGTCGGAGGCGTAGGCGACGGCTAGAAGGTCGTCAGCGAGGTCTTTGATCGCTTGGTGATGGTAGGAGTTGACCCGGAGATCGGTGGCCTCCGTGATCTTCGCAACCTCGGAGTCGGCCTCCACTTCGACCTCGTGCGTCCACTGCCACTTCGGCATTCGCTGGCGGTGCGCGATCAGGTCGGGATGAAGCTGGGACGGGAGATCCTGGTAGAGCGTTCCGCCCAAGGCCACGTTTAATACCTGCATGCCCCGGCAGATCCCGAATACGGGAACGCCGCGCTCGAGTGCCTGCCTCACGATAGCCATCTCAAAGGCATCTCGCTCGGGGAGGGTCGCCCCGAGTTCGGGAATAGGCTCCTCGTCGTAGTAACGCGGATTTAGATCGCTACCCCCGGTCAGCAGAAGACCGTCTATCCCCCGCACCATTTCCTCGGCGACCTCGGCGATCGGCGGCAGTACCATCGGTGTTCCGCCTGCACCTGCCACGCCGGCTACATAATCCAGATCCGCCCGCACGAAAGAGCCTAAAGGACGTGTTTCGACGAGCTCCGGATCTTCTTTAAGGGTGGCGGTTACTCCTATTATCGGGGCCAAGGATATTCGTCCTCACGACTTCGCGTATGTTAAACCTGTAGCGTCGCAGCGTAGCAGACGACCGCAGCTAGCATCCAGAGAAGCAGGTACCCACTCATCCGGGTAAGCGACGAGGGCTGGAGTACCTCAAGGTGTTCCTCCTCGAGAACCAGAGGTCCGAGGCGCTCCTCTACGTTGTGGACTTCTCCAGCTCTTGCGCCTTGACCGGCTTCTTCCTGGAAGAAGGCTTCCTCGACGAAGACTTCGGGGTCGCTTTCTTTCGCTTTGCGTTCGATGAGGGCTCACCTCCCTCCGTACTGCTGCCGTTACCCGCCGCTGCCTTGACGGCCTTCGCCTCGGCGGCTGCCTTACGCTTCTCCTGCTGCTTGGGGCAGGACATATCTATACAGGTGACCCAGGGCCGCCTGCCTCCGACGACCTTTATCTCCGGGGAACCGCACGCTTCGCAGAGCGTTCCCAAAGGTATGATTTCGCCACGCGGCGGCAGCGAGTAGGTCTGGTCGCACTCAGGGTAACCCTCGCACCCAGCGAACCGCTTACCACTCTTGCGGGCCCGGCGGATGGTGAGGTTCCTGCCGCATTTCTTGCAGGGCCCCAGGACCGAGTCCTCGCGGATACCGCTCCGGACGATGTCCGCAAACTCATCCTGCGAGCTCTCGAGGTGCTCGTAGACTCTTCGGAGGACACCGCGCGAGCGCTCCACCACGGAATCTTTGCTGATCTTACCCTCGGAGATCTCGTCCATGTTCCTCTCGAGCTCGGCGGTCATCTCGTGGGTGGCTATCTCCGAGGCGAAATCCCTGAGAGCCTTAGCCACCGCCATGCCGGTCTCCGTCGGCACTAAAGGATCGTCGTGAACGTAGCCGCGATCGTAGAGATTCTGGATGATGGAGGGGCGCGTCGCTTTTGTGCCTAACCCTAAGTCCTCCATGAGCCGAATCAGACGCCCCTGCCCGTACCGCGCGGGAGGCTGGGTCTCCTTTGCCAGGAGCTCCACCCCTACCACCTTGACTTCCTGGCCCTCCGAGAGATTGGGCATTTCCTCGTCGGGCCGCCGGCCGTAAGGATAGACCGCGAGCCAGCCGTCCTCCGTGACGACCGTTCCACCCGCTATCAAAGGCTCCCCGCCTGATTCAAGGCGCACCGTGGTGCGTAAGGTCTTCGCCGAACCGCTCAGAGTAGCCACGAAGCGTCTTACTATCAACTGGTAGATCTTCCACTGGTCGTCTCGCAAAGCCTTCTTGGAGGCGTGACCCGTCGGGTAGATCGGGGGATGGTCCGTGGTCTCCTTCTTGCCGCGCGTCGGCGATAGCTTGCCACTGTTAAGCAGCTTCTCCGCGTGCGTTCCCACCCCCTCGACTCGTTTTAACTGCCCAAGAACCTCGCGCAGGTCCAGGCTGCTCGGGTAAACGGTGTTGTCCGTACGGGGGTAGGAGATGTAGCCGTCGGTGTACAGATCCTCAGCGAGGCGCGCGGCCCGCGAAGGACTGATCCCGAGGTTCGCCGCCGCCGAGAGAAAACCGGTGGTATTGAACGGCACGGGTGGAGGCCGCGTCGCCGACTTCTCCTTGACCTCCGTGACCCTCGCCACGTCCGTCAGGTTGTCGTACGCCGCCCGCGCGGCGGCCTCTTCCCCAAACCGGCCGTTGGCGTGATGGGCCGTGAAGGCCTCGCCGTTCTTGAGGCTAGTCTCTATCTCCCAGTAAGGTTCGGGGGTAAAAGCGCGGCGCTCGCGCTCGCGCTCGGCGATGAGCACGAGGGTCGGGCTCTGGACACGGCCCACGGAGAGGAAGGCGTTCCCGTAGCGCTTCGTCGCCCGAGAGACCCAGCGGGTCAAGGTGGCGCCCCAAATCAAGTCTATATCTTGCCGCGCCTCACCCGCCGCCGCGAGCTCCTCGGAGACCTCGACGAGCTCGTCGAAGGCCCGCGTCACCTCACCTTTAGTAAGCGCGGAGAAGCGCGCCCGCTCGACATGGTCCACAAGCTTCGGGTTGGCCTCGAATGCCAGCGACAACGCGTCGATACCGATAAGCTCGCCCTCCCGGTCGAAGTCGGTCGCGATCACCACCTCGTCGGCCTTCTTCGATAGGGAGCGTATCGCCTCGGCGACGCCCTTCTCGGAGACGGATTTGCGGATCTCCGCGTCTATTAGGCTCGACGGCTCGACCTTCTGCCAGTTGGAGTACTCCTCGGGATACTCGAGGGTCAGAACGTGGCCCTTGAGACCGACCGAGACGCACTCCTCGCCTCTCCAATTAAACGTGTGGTGCGCGATGCTCCGGTGCTTGCCGTCCTTGACGGGCCCTTCGGCCAGGAATTGGGCTATCTTTTTGGCCGCGTTGGCCTTTTCAGAGATTATTAATCGCATATTGCTACGATTTTACACCGACAAAACACGCTTTGTCGCGTAGGAGTGAGCCTTTGCTCTTCGAGGCTTCCTTGTTCTCCCGAGACCACGCTCGGTCTTTTATTGCAGCAAACCATGCAATCCCCCATTCTGCTCTTTGAAGCTCTTTAGTGCCCCGGCCGCGGTCGATATGCGGCCGAGCCGTCTCTATAAGAGACGGTAAACGACAGTGGTGGTAATTTCAACATATCCTCTAACTCCGACGTCCCTGGGTGCACCTGTTCGTGTTGCTTAGAAATTCAGCGTAACCAAAATATTGTGGTTGATAAAACTCGCTCATCGCCCGCGGTCAGGTTTCTCTACGTTATCACCTACTTCGCCGCCCACCAGCCC
>JALZFK010000277.1 GCA_030861585.1 Actinomycetota bacterium
TCAAGACGACCACCGCGATTATCAGTCCCCTCATTTACGCACCTCCTGGCTTACCTTTTCTACGCTGCGCTAATCTTCTCATATTCAACATTTCCGAGAAGCCCTGTTAGCAGGCGAGTTTCCGGGAGTCCCCCTTCTGGGAGGTTGGTTAATAGAGACAACGGCAGCCCCTAACGACAGGCCTAAGCTCTGAGCGTAGGTTGCGCTAGTACTCGTCCGTCTCAGGCAGCAGGTAGCCCAGGAGGAAGTAGATGAGGAGGACCGGTATCACGCTGGCACCGGGGATGATGATCGCCAGGACTATCGTCACCAGCCTTGCCACGGTCGAGTTCCAGCCGTAGCGGTGGGCGATGCCGCCGCAGACGCCCATAACCCAGCGGTCCCTCTTCACCCGTTTCAGGCCCATCATCGCTTCCTCCTCTGCCTTGGGCCATGAAATACGTCTCACCTTCGTTCCCGATAAGGTGCTCTCATACGCAGTGGTAATCTCGACACCCTTCTAGTCGCCCGTCAAAGTCACCTTAAACGCCTTTCAAACCAACGCGGTGCCCTTCGTGGCCCTATCGTAGCCAAGGCCCTCGGCCAGCCGCGCGACTTCCAGGAGCGCGTCCGGTCCGGTATCGGTGCCGAACTGCAGCCCCGCGAAACCAAGTCTCATCGTTCTATCCTCCATGATTAGCTGTCTCCTCCTTTCGGGTCGGGCGGAGATACCAGGTCCCCGCCCGACAGGCTCTGTTCTTGCACTACCTGATCTTCTTCTACGCCGCGGACGCTCGACGCCAGGACGGCGGAATGTTGCGGCCGAAGCGGAAGAGGTTATCCGGATCGTAGCGCTCCTTGAGCGTTACGAGGCGCTCCCAGACTTCCGGCGAGTAGGCGGCCCTAACCCGCTCTGGGGTCGCCCTCTCAAGGTCCAGAAAGTTGACGTAGGTGGCGCCGGTTGCGAAAGGACGCATCACCTCGGCCACGCGGGCGTGGTGCGCCCGCACCCGGTCGGCAACCTCGGGCGTCGGGGTGGCCCCGATACCGGTCATGATGAACCGTGAGTCGCGGTGGCCGATAGCGCTGGGCCGGGTGGGCTCACGCCCCAGCGCCCCGCCGAGCTGGCGTATCTCGAGCACCTCCGACGGCATGCCCGAGTCCGCGCCCGCCACCTCCACCAGCGCGGCGATGGCCTCCGGCGAGAGCTCGCCGAGGCGCTCGACGTGCACGTCCGCCGCTATGGGATCGACGGGGTCCATGCTGATTGCGTCCATCGCCGCGTAGGGGATTACGCGCATATCGCCAACGTCAGGCTCGCCGAACCCCTCGTACCAGGGGCGCATCAGCTCTTTGCCCGCTTCCGGCGTCTCCCCGGAGTAGGCACCACGCACCGCGATGAAGGATCGGCCGCGAAGATACGGCGGCATCTCCGGGATGGGCGGGAAGTTCAGGAACACCACCGCCGTGGTCATCTCATCGGGGAGCGTCTCGATCCAGCGCGCGTAGTGTTCCAGAACCTCGGGGGCCCTCTCGATGGGGTAGTAAATGTTGCCGCCGTAGACGTGGCTTATGGGGTAGAGGGCGAACTCAAGCGAGGTCACGATCCCGAAGTTGCCCCCGCCGCCCTTTATGCCATAGAAGAGGTCTGCGTTCTCCTCCGAGCTCACGCGCAGCAGCTCGCCGTCGGCAGTGACGAGCTCGGCCTCTATAACGCTGTCGGCGTTAAAACCGTATTTGCGCCCCAGCCAGGCGAAGCCGCCACCCGTCGTGTAGCCGGTAACGCTCACGTCGGAGGTGGAGCCTAGGAGGCCCGCAAGCCCGAACTTCTGTGCCTCGGGGATCACGTCCTTCCACTTCACGCCGGGCTCGACACGAGCGGTCTGCGCTACGGGGTCGATCTGCACACCCTTCATGCGCGAGGTGTTGATGAGGACGCCACCGTGGGGGAGGGAGGCGGCGCCGTGGCCGGTTGCCATCACTCCCACGCCCAAGCTGCGTCTCCGGGCCAGGCGCACCGCGGCGACTATGTCCGCCGCAGCCTCGGCCATAATCACGAGCGCGGGGCGCTGGTCGGCAGCGAGGTTCCAGGCGCTGCGTGCCCCGTCGTAGCCTTCGTCGCCCGGCGCGTAGGCTGTGCCCCGCAGACCGGCTCGGAGGGCTTTGAGTTCCAGGTTGTCTATGTTTATCGTCTCCATTGCACTTCTCCTTTCGGTGGGGTGGAGACCGGACGGCCTCCACCCTCTCGTTTTCGTGTTACCGGGCTGGGGTGCCGGCCAGGGAGTTGTTCTCGCTTGCCTCCGCGGCGGCGGCCAGCTTCCCGCTCCTCCAACTCCTGAACAGGGAGAAGAAGGAGTAGGCCAGGACCACGCCCGCGATCTCCAGCGGCAGGTGGAAGACGTAGTCGATCACCAGGAGCCCCTGCAGGTCGAGGCCATTGGAGGCGTGCATGCCCAAGTGTGGCCACCAGGAGACCATCAGGTAGCCGATGGAGAGATACATCGCCCACGCCCTCGGTTTCGAGTCGGGGGAGACCTTGCGCAGTACCGGCAGCCCGAAGATCAGGAAAGCCACCCCAAGGCCCAGCAGCGTCGCGTCCGTGGCGCCCAGGAAGAGCAGGTGAGCCATCTGGGAGGAGGTGGGTATGGGGCCGCCCTCGGCAGGCGGGAAGAGCACCGGGCTCAGCAGGAAGGCTGGGACCGCAACCGCTATGGCGATGGCGGCGACTTTGATCCTTGTTTTCATTACGTTTCGTTCCTTTCGTCGTTGGTGGGGATTAAGGCTTGCGTCCTGTGTTCGGTTTCGGCGCGATCTCTTCAAGTACTTCGCTAACTGGTTCCTCCTTTACGCTCGGTTGCTACCTTCGATCTGCGCCGGGTACTCCCTTATCCGGCCTACCCTTCCACCGCGCACGAAGCATTCCTGCAAGAAGGGCTCTTCCGCCTCTTCCGCGCCTCGGCTTTCGAGGAAGCGGCCGACAACGAGGACGCCGTCGCCCAATTCCAGAAAGGTCTCCGCCGAGACCAGTGGTCCCGTCCCGTCTGCCTCGCGCCGGAATGCACTTTGCAGAACGGCAGTCAAACCGCGCCGCGTTCCGTCGAAGGGCCGGCGCGTCACCATCGGATGCATCCACTCGATCGAAGGCTCCACGTAACGCGCGAGAGCTGGGACGTTCCCTTCCTCGAGCGCCCGGTACATCTCACGCACCACCGTAACGTCTTCCGTTGCCTCGGTGGCGGGGAGCCCCTCATTCCTTGTGAGCTTCGACATACTGCTTTCCTCCTCGATCCAGCTTCCCTGGGGAACCGGCGCGCCTCAGGCGGCGATCTGCCGATCCGGGTTCGGGACGGACGCGTCGCCGCTCGTACCCGTCGCTTCTTTAGGAACCGGGTTAGACAGGACCCCGGTCACGACTCGCCCGAGCGAGAGAGGCCCGTCCCCCTTGGCTACCAGCACCATGAGCGCACCCGACAGGGCGAGCACCAGTGCCGCATGAACTTCTTCTTTGCCTAACAACCTGCCGATCATCTCGGTATCTCCTCCCTACCGATGTTTGCCTGCTGTAACTTTCAAGAACTTCCTCGGTACCTTTCTATCCGTGCCTCCTTTCAGCCCGCCGCAACATGAAGTAGTTGGGTACGCCGAGCACCTCCCGCTCGCCGACGACCTTGAAACCGAACCGCTTATAGAAGCGGGCGTTCTCCGGCTTGTCGGTCTCCAGGTAGGCGTCTTCGCGCGCGGCGTCCATCTGGGCGCAGAAGACCTGCATCATGCGGCTTCCCACACCCATCCCTTGCAGGTGCGCGTCGACCGCGAGCGGACCCATGTGCCAGTGGCGCTCTTCGGGGTCGTGCTTCTGCCAGATGCCAAGCCAACGCATCGTGCGTCCGATGGCGCGTGGACCCATAAACAGCAGCGTGGGCAGCAGCCGCAACCGTTGTATGAAATTCGGCAGACAGTCGCCGGGCGGCATCATGCCACATACGCCCACGATGACACCGTCTTCACGCCGGGCGACCAGCGTGTGCGAGAAGTCCCTGATGGAGAACGCTGCGGCCATTAACCCGCGAAACCTCCGCCGTCGGCGCTCCGGGTCCTCTCCGAAGGTGGCGACGTGGAGGGGGTTGTCGCGCATTCCGCGTGCGAGAACGTCAAGAACCTCTTCGATCTCAGAGGCATCAAACGCCCCGATCTCCATCCAGTCCAGCCACGCGCGCTGATTGATGATCTTCTGCTGCACAGCCTTTTCCTTTCTCGTTCACATCGAACCTCTCTGCCTCGAAGTCTGCCGTCCGGCGTCTCCGCAAACCATCCACAGCACCCCTACATCTCTCCCATACTCCTACTGTGGGACAAGTGTGGGAATCGGAAAAGCCTTGAGGGTGTAAGGTGAGGAGCACCATTCTGCGAGCGCTATGAGCTAACCCATTTGGGGAATGCACCGGAATTTGTGATCTTGGTAAACTCCGACCGTGGAGAGAGAAAGCATCGAAGGTCGGCCTAGGCCTGCCGTTCGTGGTGCGAATACAGCGCATGTAGCGACGTTCGGCGCGATGCTTAGGGAACTTCGCGAGGCCGGAGGCCTAACGCAGGAGGAGCTAGCCTCCAGGGCCGGGTTGTCCGCCAAGGCCGTGAGCGCCCTCGAACGCGGGGAACGTAAGCGTCCGTACCCCCACACGGTAAGGGCGCTGGCGGACGCTCTAGAGCTCTCCGGTGGCAAGCGCTCTGCCTTGCTGGGGGCGGTGCCCAACCGCCGTACAGGGGCTCCTACCGCCGCTCAGGAGCAGCCCAAGTTACCGGTGCCGCCCACCCCGCTTCTGGGTCGCGAGCGGGAGCTCGAGGAGATACAGGGCTTCTTGAGGGAGGTCAGGCTGCTGACGCTCACGGGAACCGGGGGGGTGGGCAAGACGCGCTTGGCCCTTGAGGCCGCTAGGCGGGCGGAGGATCTCCTCCCCGACGGTGTAGCTTTCATTGATCTTGCTCCTTTACGCGACGCCGCGCTTGTAGTCCCGACCATCGCGCAATCGCTGGGGCTCAGGGAGACCGAGGGCCGGAGCTCGCGCGAGGCTCTCTATGCCTACCTCAAAGACAAGCGGCTGTTGCTGGTGTTCGACAACTTCGAACACGTGCTGGAGGCGGCAGCCGAGGTGGTTGACCTCCTAGGCTCCTGCCCGAACCTCTCTGTGCTCGTAACCAGCCGCGCGCCTTTAAGGGTCAGGGGAGAACGCGAGTACTCCGTGTCCCCCCTCGCTATGCCCGACCCCACCCGCACGCCAGAAGCGGAGGAGGTGGCCCAAACGCCGGCCGCCAAGCTCTTCATCGAGCGGGCCGAGGATGCCTCTCCTGCATTCGAGCTTACCCAGGCGAATGCGGCTGCGGTGGCGGCGATCTGCTGGAGGTTGGACGGACTGCCGCTGGCGCTGGAGCTGACGGCTGCCCAGACGAGGTTCCTCGGGCCAACGGCGCTCCTCTCCAGGTTGGACCAGGCGCTGCAGGCGGGAGGGGCGCGGGACCTACCCGAAAGACAAAGAACGGTGCGCGCCACCCTCGACTGGAGCTACGAGCTCTTACACGAGCCCGAGAAAACCCTGTTCCGGCGTTTGTCGGTTTTCGCCGGGGGCTTCACGCTCGAGGCCGCTGAAGATGTGGGGACGTCCGCTGAGGTCGAAGCCGAGGACGTGCTTGTGCTGCTGGGGAACCTCGTGGAGCAGTCGTTGGTCGTAGCGGAGACTAGTCTGGAGGGGGAAACACGGTACAGGATGCTCGAGCCGGTGCGCCAGTACGCGCTCGAGCGGCTGGAGAAGAGCAGTGAGGTGGAGGAGGTGAGACGGAGGCACGCCGGGTACTACCTCACGCTGGCCGAGGAGGCCGAGCCGCGGATAAAGGGCCGAGATCAGGTCGAGTGGCTCGACAAACTGGAAGCTGAAAATGACAACTTACGGGCCGCTATCGGTTGGTCGCTGGAGGCGGGAGAGGTGCAAACTGCCGCCCGTTTCGGTTGGGCCTTGAGCATGTACTGGGTGATGCGCACCCGGCACGGTGAGGGACGGATGTTGATGGAGCAGACGCTGGGGCGTGATGACGGAGACCTACCGGCGCGGATGCGGGCCAGGGCGCTCTTTGGGCTGGCAGTGTGCGTGTATGGCTCTGGGGACAACGAGTGGCTGATGGCGGTAGCCAAGGAGAGCGCCGTGCGCTTTCGGCGGGCTGGGGACAGGCATGGGGAAGCGCACGCGCTGGGGATGATGGGCTTGGCCGCGCTGCAGCTAGGAGATCTCGACCGGGCGAGCCGAACCTTTGAGGGGTCGCTGGAGAGGTTCCAGGAGCAAGGGGACGCGTGGGGCTCCGCCCATATACTGAATCACCTAGCGTTTGTGTCCCTCAGACGGGGCGACTACCCGCAGGCCGCCGAACTTGCTGAAGAGGCCCTCGCGCTCACGCGGCAAACGGGGGACAGACATGTCACCAACATAGCGCTCAATCACCTGGCACAGATAGCTTGGGCGTCGGACGAGCACGAGCGCGCGGCCCGATACTTCCGTGAGGCGCTGACGATAGCCTCGGAGTTGGCGGACACAGTGGACTCCGCCTACTATATGCGGGGACTTGCCGCGGTGGCCGAGGCGCGGGGCGAGTTGCGCCGCGCCGCGCGGCTACTCGGAACCACGGAGGCGCTGCTGGAGGGTACGGGGCTCGTCACCTATGCACACGCGAGCGATGAACTCCACCAGCGCGTGGCGTCCGCCGCCCGCGAGAGGTTGGGCTATCAGGCATGGACCGTGGCGCACGACGAAGGGCGAGTGATGACCTTCGAGGAGGCGGTTGCGTACGCGCTCGGGGAGGACGAAGCCTAGGCCGCATAAGCAGCGAGCGGAACAGCAGAAGTTGTAGGGTCTGATAGACAAAGAAATTTCGAGGAGCCTGGCGAGACCTCGATACCACCCCTAGTTGAGCCACGTAAGGGTTCTCTGAGCACCATATGCGCGGCAAGCGCCTGCGTGCCCGCTTGCCCGCGTAAGGATGTTTCCCCTCTGGAAGACGACAGCGGCGCCCTAGAAAAGAAATGACCAGTCCGTATTTCCCCTGCAAACCAGCCACTTTAAATGGCGCGCTCGGCAGGACTCGAACCTGCGACCTTCTGATTCGTAGTTTTACGTAACACGTTTGCGGTTGTTCGTGGAAGTTCGAAAAACCTTTAGATAGGTCAAATGCAGTTTCTCATCGTTTCTCGTTGTTTGCTCCAGTCACTGTCAAATCTCTGTCAAAAACTGTTACTGGGCACTCGCTGCTGAGTTTACGAGAAGCCCCCTTCTTGGCATCTCGTGAATAGAGGCAATAAGGGGGAAGACGTAGCAAGAGCCTTGGCCCTGGTGCATCTACTACATCGCCCCGAGCTGTTGCATCAGGCCCAGATGATCCTCCTGGCGCCAGTACTCGGCGATCTTGCCATCTTGGACACGGGCTATAAAGATGCCCGCAAGACGGATCCGCTTGCCCGTCGCCTGGATACCCATCAGTTCACCGGTATGGTCCGCCTCGTAGACGTAGCGCACCGCCACCTTGTCGTCCTCTGCGAGGAGGTCCTCCACGAGCACGTCCGCCTTCGAGAAGGCCGAATCCATGACGGCGATGAACTGCCTCACCCCCTCCGGGCCGTCTGGGATGCCGAAATCCTTCGCCCAGGCGTGCGA
>JALZFK010000282.1 GCA_030861585.1 Actinomycetota bacterium
CACCCTTTTCCGGCAGCACCGAGAGCGTGGCTCGGCAGCACATCCGTAAGCCACCGGCCCCGCCACGTAAACTGAACGGCGCGATCTCGCCACACCTGGAGGCCGTGATCCTTAGAGCTCTCGCCAAGGACCCGAAGGCCCGCTACCCTTCGGCCTCTGCGATGCTCGAAGCCTTGCAGAAGGACGCGGATGCCAGCGGCTCTGCCGAGACCGTGGAGCTGGGCGAGCGCCGCATACGCAAGAAGCGCCGCACGCGCCAGAAGCACCGCGAAGATCGCAAGGCACTCCTCGTCTCCTCGATGCTCGCTTTGCTACTTCTGGGCGCGGGCACCGCCGTGGCCGGCTTGGTAGGGCACGTGAACCTCGAAGATCCGCCGCTACCCTGGCTGGCCGAGGAGGCCTTGACGCCTGCTCGGCCCGTGTCGGAGGAGGCCCCAGACGTGTCGCCGGAGGCACCGGAGGTACGGCCGGAGTGGACTCCAGTCATGGCGGAGGAGACCCCGGACGTACCGTCGGAAGCTCTGGAAGTGCCACCGGAGCTCGAGGCGTCGCCGGAGGATTCGCCACAGGCCGCAGCGCTGGTGCCGGTGCCGAACGTGGACGCCTACTTCGACTACTTTGCTGTACAGACCCTCCGGAACAGCGGCTTCCAACCGCAATTAGTCTACGGATACCGCGAAGGTTACGCTACCGATGGTGTCGCATGGGGCACCGACCCCGCCGTCGGCACTTTGGTGCCCCTCGGCTCACCGATTACCGTCTACGCTACCCCCAAGGAACAGCCCCCGGCCCAGCTCCCCCGGCCACAGATCCAAGCTCCCCAGCCGCAGATCCAGCAGCCGCTGAGTCCACCCCAGATCCAGGTTCCCCAGCCGCAGATGATTCAGCCCCAGATCCACGGCTAGAAGGTAAAAGAGCCAAAAGAAAGAGGCCGACCCTAGGGCCGGCCCCGGATGAAAAACCCTCTACGCTACCGTGCTTCCTAGGCGAACCTGCGTCCGCGATCGACCTGGTCGGCGATGAAGGGATAACGGTAGTCCACGCCCTGGTTCACCTTATAAGCTGCGTAGCAGCCGTGGACGAAAGGTACCAAAGACGCTAGCAGCATTACCGGTAGAAGCAGAAAGCCGATCAGGACGAACATGAGGATGAAGGTGATGGTCCAACCCACAAGCAGTATCACGATCCACGCTACCTGGTACCAGAGGGCTTGGGCGGCATGGAAGCGTACCCTGGGGGACCTGTCTTTGTAGATGAGCCATATGATCAAGGCACCGAGCGGCATGAGCCCGAGGAGGCCCACGAGCACACTTAGGTGCGAGAGCATCGACCAGGTTTGCTCGTCTTGGGCGCTCATCTGGGACGAACTTCTCATCGTACCCATCGCGCCGCCCGTGTCGCCGATAGGTCCGCCTACCGCAGATCCACCGGGCTCCCTCCGAGGTTCCTCGGGCCTTCCGTAGTTCGGGTCTCGCTCCATGCTCGCTCCTTTGCTCGCTACCATTAACACTACCCCGCTGGGCACTGCGCCGCAAGATGGTTTCCTCCAAAAACCCTTTACGTCGCTCCTCTCCTCGTCAGGCTCCCCTACGGTACGCGCGGCGCCGGTTCGCGCCGCCGTGCCAGACGAGGAAGACCGCGACCGGGAACGCACATCCGTCTTTGGTGGCGAAGTGGATCTCGTAGCTTCGGCCTGTGAAGCTCCCGGAGAGGCGCGCCATCCCTTCGCCGTCGGGCGCGTAGGCGAGCGCGAGGTTGCGGAGAAAGCTAACCCGAGCCTCGTAGATCTGCCCACCGCAAAAGATTTTGAGCTCGTCGATCGACCGTCCCTTCGGAGCGGCGACGAGCTCCTCCTTGCCGTCCGCGAGCATCCGATAGCGTCTGCCCGACGTCTCGAATCTGGCAATGCTGTCCCCGGATCTTAACTCCGCGCCCGAAATCCCGTGCAACCGCAGCCGGCCGAACTCTTCCTCGTCGGGGGTTAGAAGGGCGAACTCCGCCGCGAGGAGGTCGTGGGCGCGAGCGGTGAAGGAGCCCCCAAGGTTCTGCCCTAGGTCGTACCCCCAGGTAGGAGAAGCGGCTCTCGGTGCGTGGCCCATCGTACCGACTTATACGCGGGGCGTGGTTGTGAAGTTTCACGACACGGGGTAATACATTAATGCAAAGGCGAAGAAAGGCGTTTATGGAGCTAAAGAACAAAGAGCAACTGAAGACGGATATCTTGCAGTCCTGGTTAAGGAGCGCCTGGGTGTACCCGATGCAGGGCCCCGAGGACAAAACCTTCTTGCGCCTGACTCCCGGCGGTCGCCTGAAGATGCGGCGTAGGATCGGGGAGTTCGAGAAGGCCTTGGGTGT
>JALZFK010000285.1 GCA_030861585.1 Actinomycetota bacterium
GGGGCGGGGTAGATCCCGAGAAGATGATCCAATTGCGCGAGAGCTGGAGTCGCACCAAGCATATCCCGCTGATGCTGACACCCTTGACGCGACGGCTGGTAGAGCAGCGCCTAGCGGAGTATCTCGACAACCTGGAGAGGCTCTACCGCGCGGTGCAGACCACCACCGGCAGCAGGGTGATAGTCGACACCTCGAAGTTCCCTTCCTACGGCTTCACGCTAGGCATGGTGCCCTCCGTAGACCTATACATCATCCATCTCGTGCGGGATCCCCGCGCGGTGGCGTACTCCTGGTCCCGCAAGAGGTTGCAACCAGACCTCGAGAACCCCGAGTACATGCTCCGGTACAGCCCTACGGCGAGCTCGTCGCGATGGATAGTGCGCAATCTGGCCACGGAGGCGTTCTGGCGGCGCTCCCCGAAGAGATACTCGATAGTGCGCTACGAAGACTTCGTTGCCAAGCCCCAGAAGACCACCAGACAGATACTGGGGTTGGTGGGGGAGGAGACGACCCCGCTCCCTCACATGGCGGAGCACGAGGTGAAGCTCGGGCTCAACCACAACATATGGGGAAATCCGAGTCGCTTCCAAACCGGGACGGTGGAGATACGACCGGACACGGAGTGGGCTTCCTATATAGAATCCGGCGACATGAATTTGATTACGTCTCTAACCTTCCCTTTGTTGGTCCGCTACGGGTATCCTTTAACCGCCGGCGGACTGAGGCCCGTACTCGGTGGGGACGATAGGGGATGGTAGGGAAGCTGGAGGCGTCGAGGGAACGGCATTGAGCAATGCTGAGGGCTTCGTGAGTACGTCCGACGTCAGCAAGCCGCCGGTCGTCGTTCTCTCCGGTATCCGATGGGACTTTCTCTGGCAACGTCACCAGATCCTCGCGACCTTCTTCGCTCGGGCCGGCTACTCAACTATCTACGTCGAGACCACGGGCCTGCGCAACCTCTCCTTCGACCCCCGCACCGTTCGCAAGGTACTCCGCCGTATCTTTCGGGCGGGCGGCGAGGGCCATAAAGCGCCCGGCGAAGCGCCCCCGAACCTCACCGTGTACTCGCCGCTCGTGGCCCCGCCCACATGGAAAGTCTTTCGCCGTCTCAACCGTGCGATCTTCGTGCCACGCGTCACGCGAGACCTCGAGCGCCTCCTGAACGGTGTTTCGCCCGCGGTAATCGCCTACCCCCCGACGAGCACTACGCTGGATCTCCTCTCGAACCTGGAACCTCGCCGTGTCCTCTACGACTGCGTACTTAACTATGAGCACTTCCCCGGAGCCCCTCGCGACATCGCTCAGACGGAGAAAACCCTCCTTCAGCAGGCCGACGCGGTCGCGGCCGATTCGAGCTTTCTCGTGGAGAAGCACCGCGGCTTAAGGCCTGACATAGTGCAGATAGCTTCCGGGGTGGACCACGAGCTTTTTGAGCGGGCCTTCACGGGACTTCTGGGGAGGCCGGCGCGCACCGTATGTTTCTTCGGTACGATGGACGAGAACAGATTCGACTTCGATCTCGTCGAGAAGCTCGCGGGGGAGGGGTACCTGGTACGCCTCTTGGGGAGTTTAGAGCGGTCGGCGTTCGCACGTTTGCCGGGCGTCGAGCACCGGGGGGAGGTACCACATCGGGAGTTGCCCTGGCACCTCGCAGACGCAGACGCCCTCATCATCCCATACAAGATCAACGCCTTCAGCAAGGGAACGTTCCCCGCCAAAATCTTTGAGTGCCTGGCGACGGGCAAGCCTACCATCGCCACTCTCTTACCGGAACTCGTACCCTTCGGCGACCTTTTGTACCTGGCAAAGGACGCTCGGGAATTTGTAAGCGTACTGGAACGCCTGCCGGATCTAGAGACGGAGGCGCGGGTGGGGGCTAGGATCGAGCTCGCCCAGAAGAACTCCTGGGAGGCGCGCTTCGAGGCCATCGAAGAGGTTCTGTGGGGGGAGCCGTAAGGTTTGTGAAGGAACGTGTGAACATCCTCGGAGTTGGCGTGGATCCCGTAACCGTCGTGGAGCTACACGCGAGAATACTGGGTTTCGTCCGCGAGAGGGGGCACGCTCTGGCTCTGCACGTCAACGCCCACGGGCTGAACCTCTGCTACCGCGATCCCACTTTGCGCTCTTTCTTCAATACCGCCCCCGTGGTGTTCCCCGATGGCGCGGGCGTCGTGCTCGCGGCCCGCATCCTGGGCGAGCACCTCCCGCAGCGCATTACCTACGCCGACTGGGCCTGGCAACTCGCGGGCTTCGCCGAACGAGAGAGCATTTCGCTTTTCTTCCTCGGCGCCCGGCCCGGCGTCGCCGAAAGGGCGGCCGCCCGCCTTAAGGAGCGGCACCCGAACCTGAAGGTAGCCGGCGTCCACAACGGATATTTCGACCACGAGCCCGGGACTCGCGAGAACGAGGCGGTGCTGAGCAAGATAAATACCGCGAGACCCGACGTATTGCTCGTCGGCTTCGGCATGCCGCTTCAGGAGCACTGGCTTATGCACAACTGGGACCGGATAGACGCCCGCGTCGCCCTTACGGGCGGCGCCGTCTTCGACTATGTGGCCGGGGAGCTCAAGAGGGGGCCGCGTATACTCACCGATAACGGCTTCGAGTGGTTGGCGCGGCTACTCATAGAGCCCAAACGATTGTGGCGTCGCTACGTGATAGGCAATCCGCTCTTCCTGACGCGGGTGCTGAAGCAGCGACTAACCCAAAAAGGAAGCGGGTACACCGGAGGGCGTAGAAAACGATAGATAGGGCGCTTCGCCTTTGATCTTTGTATGTTCCTTCTGGCCCCCGAATCTGGAGAACAGTCCGCAGTTCCTAAAGTCGCCTGGAACGTTTTAGGTTATGAGACCGACTGAACGAGCGGGGCTTAGGGGTTTCGCGGCAAAACCCCTACTCCTCTTAGGATATCTTTCTGGTTCGGATTGCTATACTGCCCCTTAGGAAGCTGTTTCGGAGCGAAACTTTGGAACGTCTCATAAAAAGGTTACCGAATTTCTACGGCCTCCGACGTCCGCTCAGCGTCTTGATCCTGATGATCGTGGACGCACTCGCGCTGCTGGGGGGGCTAGTTCTCGCCGGCTACCTGCTGGATGGCGCGGGGCGCTCCTTGGAGGTTCTGTACCTCGCCCCTATCCTTTTAACCGGGTGGTTGGCGATCTTCGCCGCCCACGACCTTTACGAGCGGGCCCCGACCCGCCGGAACCCCGGTTCCCTCCTCGGGGCATTCCTCTGGGGTGTGGGGCTTCTGACGATCGGGTCGGTCATCTATCCCCAGAGCGGGTTCTCTTTGGGGGAAATCTTCCTCGGGGCGTTCTTCGCCTTGGTCCTGGACGGGGGCCTACGGCTTTTGTATGAGCAGGGCATCGAGCTCATCTACCGTCGGGGGTATGTTCTCATCCCGACCCTCTTGGTGGGCGAAGACGCCGAACGCGCGCGGGTGCGACGAATCATGGAGTATAGCCCTAGCGCTTATGCTCTCGTGGGAGAGCTGGCGTTGAACGACGCGCGGATCGACTTTCCCGTCCTCCGACGAGGGCTGGACGAGACGGGGGCCCGCCAGGTGGTGGTGGCCGGAGCCGAGCGTCTCGCGGACAAGGAGTTCCTGGACTTCCTGCGCGCCTGCCGGTTGCGGAGGGTCAGGGTTAAGGTCGTCCCCAGCGCCGTAACCTTGATGGGCGGGAACTCTACCTTCTCGCAAGACTCGGGGGTGCCGCTACTGGAGATGAGGTACCCGCGCCTGGACAACACTCAGCGAGCCCTCAAGCGGATGCTGGACGTGGTGGTCTCTTTAGGAGGGCTGCTGGTGCTTTCCCCGCTGCTGCTTACGGTTGCGGCCCTGATCAAGCTGACCTCCCCGGGCCCCGTGCTTTTTGGCCAGAAGCGCGTGGGGGCAGACGAGAAGGTCTTTACCTGCTATAAGTTCCGTTCGATGTACGCCAACGCCGAGGAGCGCCAGGCGGAGCTCGAAGCGGAAAACGAGGCCGAAGGTGCGATCTTCAAGATAAAGAACGATCCGCGCGTTACCCCGGTCGGGCGCTTCATAAGGCGCTGGAGCATAGACGAGTTGCCGCAGCTCATAAACGTCCTTTTCGGCGAGATGAGCCTCGTGGGCCCACGCCCTCTGCCCTTGAGGGACTTCGAGCGGATGGGCGAGATGCACAAGAAGCGGCTCGCGGCCGTCCCCGGCATCACCGGCTACTGGCAAACCAGTGGCCGGAGCGACCTCTCTTTCGAAGACATGGTCCGCTTGGACCTCTACTACATAGAGAACTGGTCCCTCAGCCTGGACATCAAGATCATCTTCAAAACCGTCGGCGCCGTTTTGCGCCATGAGGGTGCTTACTAAGAAGCCCCCTCTTCTCTAGGCCAGCGGAACTTGCGCTCCGATTCGTCGATCTTATAGTCGTTGATAGATGCGTCGCGGCGGCGCATCAGCCCGTTCTCGTCGAACTCCCAATGCTCGTTGCCGTGGCTGCGCCACCACTGGCCGTCCTTGTCGTGGCTCTCGTACTCAAAGCGCACAGAGATGCGGTTGCCCTGGTAGCACCACAGCTCCTTCATGAGCCGGTAGTCGAGCTCGCGGGTCCACTTGCGCTCTAAAAAGGCGACTATCTCCTCTCGGCCTTCGAAGAACTCGTCGCGATTGCGCCATTCGGAGTCCTCCGTGTAGGCGAGCGCGACCTTTTCCGGGTCCCGGGTATTCCACGCGTCCTCGGCCATCTTTACCTTCTGGCGCGCCGTCTTCTCGGTGAACGGGGGCACCGGCGGCTTTGCCTCCTGCTGTTCGTCGGTCTGCTGCATGCGTTAGCCCTCCTTCCGCTCGCTCCGTCCCAGGTAAAACAACTATTCTTCTCTCGCCGCACATCATACAGAACGCTCGTTTAGATTGGTTCCGTGGAATTCGTCGAAAGAAGGGGTACGGGCTGGAATGCGGTCCGGCGGGGGAGGGCGTAGCTTTTGCAAGGGAGCGAAGCCCCGGCCTGAGCGGTGTACCGCTTCGAAAGTGCTTGGGCATAGCCAAGTAGGCTTAAGGGATTGCGATCTCCCAAAAAGGGTGCGCATGGTTTAAACTGCCCCGGTATGGGCGAAGATATGTATCTAGGCGGCGGGCCCCCTTCGGTAAGGGTAGACAAGCCCTGGGGCAGGTTCGAGCAGTACGCTCATAACGTGCCTTGCACGGTCAAGATCATCACCGTCGAGCCGGGCGGCACGCTCTCACGCCAGTACCACCATGGTCGCGACGAGCTCTGGGTCGTCCTCGACCCCGGCGCCCGGGTCGAGCTCGGCGACAAGGTCCTCCACCCCGCGCCCGAGGAGAAACTCTTTATCCCTCGGGGCACGATCCACCGCCTCTCCTGCGATGGCGAGCGGCCAGCGAGGATCCTCGAGGTCTCCTT
>JALZFK010000288.1 GCA_030861585.1 Actinomycetota bacterium
CCGGCAGCGCTACCCCGTCCTTATCCTTAAGGTTGCGGACCTCATCGGGCTTGAGCGACCCTGCCGCGGCCCCCGAACCAAATAGGCTGCGCCCGAAGCGAGCCCCCTCCTCGTCCGCCCAGTCGACAAGCCGCAAAGTTACGGGCTTCTTCTGGGGCGCGAGCGTGCGCAAGACCTCCAGTGCCGCGACGGTGTTGAGGGTGCCGTCGAGCCAGCCCCCGTTCGGGACAGAGTCGATATGTCCGCCGAGTAGGACGGCGTCTTCGGAGCCGCCGGGGGCGGTCGCCCATAGGTTTCCGGCCTCGTCGGTCTCGACTTCACAGTCGATCTCATCCAGCTTCTCTCGCAACCAGCTCCGCGCCCTGGCCCACCCGTCGGTCCAGGCCACCCTTCGTGCACCTCCCGGAACGCCGGTCAAATCGTCGAGCTCTTTGAGCTCTTCAACGGCGCGGCGGGAGTCTACCTGTTCGGCCTGTTCCACGAAGCTACACTCTCTCCCTCGTCCCGATCTCGGCGAGCGCCTCCTCGAAGACGTCTGCTGCTTCTCCCGCAGTTTCTCGAGTAACGATGAGCGGCGGCGAGACGCGAATGGTGTTGGCCTTGAGGCCGCCCTTGCCGACGAGCACACCCCGCTCCCGACACGCCTCGAGGAAGCGACGTGCCGCCTCGGGGCCCGGTTCCTTCCCTGGCCCAACGAACTCCATACCCAGCATCAACCCGCGTCCCCGCACCTCGCCGATCACCGGATGCTCCGCGGCCATCTCGAGCAGGCGGTCCTTGAGGTAGCTTCCCACTTCCGCGGCGTTCTTTTGCAGGTCGTTTTCTAGAATGTACTCCAGGCTGGCGAGCGCCCCTGCGGTCGAGACGTGGTTGCCGCCGAAGGTCGAGAGGTGGAGATTTGGGGAGATGGACTCCACCACTTCCGCCCGTCCCAATACGGCGCCGATGGTTAGCCCGTTTCCCAGGCCCTTCGCTATCGTTATCAAGTCCGGCTCGACGTCGAAGGCTTCGATGCCCCAGAAGTGGCTGCCGGTTCGCCCAAAGGCGGTCTGCACCTCGTCGGAGATGAGCAAGGCGCCGGTCTCGTCCAGGATCTCCTTTATCCGCTCGAAATAGCCGGGCGGCGCTTCGATAAACCCACCAACCCCCTGTATCGGCTCCGCGATAAAGGCCGCGATATACCCCGTGGTCTCCGCCTCGATGAGCCCCCGCAGGTCGTCGGCGCAAAGGAGATTGCACTCCGGCTCATTCTTACAGAAGGGGCAGCGGTAGCGATAGGGGTTCGCCAGATACCTCACGTCCAAAGCCGAGCGGCTCGTGGGGCTCCAGATGTTCTGGCCGGTGACGCCCATCGTCGCGAAGGAGCGACCGTGGTAGGAGGAGCGCAGGGCTACGATCTCGCTGGATCCCCGGTACTTCGTAGCGAAGAGCAGGGCTGCTTCGTTTGCTTCGGTTCCGCTCACGGTGAAGAAGACCTTTTTGTCCCCCGAGATCGGGGCGAGCTGGGTGAGCTTCTCCGCAAGACGCACCTGGTTCTCTATGAGGTACAGCGTGGAGGAGTGGACGATCTTGTCCACCTGGGATCTTATGGCCTCGGTTATCTCCGGTATCGAATGTCCGCTTATGGTGGTGACGATGCCGCCGAAAAAGTCCAGGTACTCGTTCCCCTCTGAGTCCCAGACCTTGATCCCTTCGCCGCGGACCAGCTCCATAGGCCGCTCGTAGTAGAGGGGCATCCACCCGGGGAGAACGGCCTCGTGGCGCTTTCTCAGGTCGTCCGGGTTCATGCCAGCGCCGACTTCATGCTTGGAGGTACGAAGCTGCGTTCGATGAACCTGCCCGAGCCATGTTCGCCCACTATCTCACCGTCCTTGTAGATCAGGGTTCCACGCACGTACACCGAGGCCGGTCCCCCCTTAAAGGTCATCCCCTCGTACGGGGTGTAGTCCACGTTACCGTGCCGATTCTCTACCGTCGCCGTGATCGAAATCTCCGGGTCCCACAATACGATGTCCGCGTCTGCACCCGGCACCAGCGCGCCCTTGCGCGGGTACATGCCGTAGATGCGCGTCTGGTTGGTCGACAGGAGGGCGACGAACTGGTTCTCCGAGATCTTGCCTTCCCTCACACCAAGAGTCCAGAGCGCCATCGCCCGCTCCTCCACGCCTGGTAGGCCGTTGGGTATCTTGGAGAAGTCGTCTATTCCGAGCTCTTTCTGCGCCTTGTAGTTGAACGAGCAGTGGTCGGAGCCGAAAATCTGCAAATCTCCCACCTTGAGCCCGTTCCACAAAGGCTCCCGGTTCGGCTCGTCGCGCAAAGGTGGGGAGCAGACGTACTTCGCCCCCTCGAATCCCTCCCGCGCGAGATCTTGGTAGGAGAAGGCGAAGTACTGAGGGCAAGTCTCAGCGTAGACCGTCTGGCCACGCTCGTGGGCGCGGTGAATCTCTTCCAGCGCGGGGGCACACGAGACGTGGACGACCAGTATCGGCGCCCCGGCAACCTGCGCGAGGCGTATCGCACGGCCCGTCGCTTCGGCCTCAACCTCGGGTGGGCGGGTCAAGGCGTGGAAGCGTGGAGCGGTATCACCGCGGACCAGGGCCTGTTCGATGAGTTTCTGGATGACGTCGCCGTTCTCGGCATGAACGAGGACGAGGACACCCGCCTCCTTAGAGAGCTGCAAGGCCTCGAGCAAATCGTCGTCTTTGGTGTACAAGGGCGTGCCCTTGTAGGCCATAAATATCTTTACCGACGCCACGCCTTTGTCTGCGAGGTTTGAAAGCTCCGCTTTTGTGTCGTCTCGCAGGTCTGTGATCGCTACGTGGAACCCGTAGTCTATAAGCGCTTTGTTTCGGGCCTTCTCCGTCCACGCCTCGACCGCCTCCGCGAGCGTTCCGCCCTCGTCCTGGAGCGCGAAGTCTACGATCGTGGTCGTACCACCCGCCACCGCGGCGGCGGTACCGGTCTCCCAGTCGTCTGCCGTTACCGTCCCGCCGAAAGGCATATCCATGTGGGTATGGGCGTCCACAAAGCCCGGCATGATGAGCTTGCCGCTCGCGTCCACGGTCTCCACCCCATCTGCAGAGATTTCCGCACCGATAGCGACGATCTTCTCGTCCTCGATGAGCACGTCCGCTCCAAAGCTGCCGTCGGGTGTAACGACCGTCCCGCCGGTAAAGAGTAATACACCCATCCCTCCAGTCCTCCTTCTCACCGAAACTGTCCGTCAACGAAACGGCTAGCCGTACAGCCCTGGCCCACCGAGCAGATTTCATTACCCATAA
>JALZFK010000298.1 GCA_030861585.1 Actinomycetota bacterium
CTGGACCCCTGACGCCTATCAGGGAGCCCCTACGAGCGCCGCGGCGTTCCTCTCAGTAGCGCCTAAGGCGGCCATCTTTGCCGCACTGTTGCGTATATTCCTGGAGGGCATGCCCGGCGCCGCACCCTCGTGGACGGCCGTTGCGGCGATCCTCGCCATAGTTACTATGTTCGTCGGCAACCTCTTCGCTCTAAGGCAGACCAACGTGCGCAGGATGCTAGCGTACAGCTCGGTGGCTCACTCCGGCTATATACTTGCAGCGTTCGCGGCGTTACAAGGAGCGGGAGCACCGTGGGCAGTGCAAGCTGTCCTGATCTACTCGGCCGCCTACGCGGTGATGAACCTGGGCGCCTTCTTCGTAATAGACCTGGTTGGGGAGCAGACCAAGAGCTACAACGGTCTCTTCAGGACGAGGCCTGGTGTCGCGCTCAGTATGTTCGTCTTTATGGCGTCGCTCGTCGGCATCCCGCCCCTTAGCGGGTTCTGGGGTAAAGCCTGGATAATCCTCGCCGGAGTTCAGTCCGGCTCGATCCTCGTCTACGTGACCATCGCGGCGCTGGTCATGAACAGCGTCCTCTCCGTACCGTATTACTTCGGCATCATTCGTAATATGGTCTTCGAGGAACCTGTCGACGATGCCGCCGTAGAGCCCAAAGGGACGCAAGCTATCAAGTTCTCCGTCTATGCCCTTGCAGTCATCACGGCCCTCTTCGCCTTCTTCGTTGGCCCCCTCGCGGCACTGGCCAGAACTTCGAGCTTACTGTAGCAAACGTTTGCTTATCGAAGATTTTAAGAGAACCTATTAAGAATTTTATAAGAGCGTCATGCAAGCCCACCTTCTCTAGCCTGGAGCTACACGATAGTGTAAGCTACTTATTGCTATGAAAGGGGTAGTTCTGGTTGGGGGTCAAGGGAGTAGGCTGCGGCCTATAACTTATGATGTTCCCAAGGCGATGGTTCCCTTGAGGAACCATCCGTTCATGAGTTACATGATCGACTTCTTGAGGGCTGGTGAGCTCGAAGGAGTAGTTCTCTCTTTAGGCTATCTTCCGGACCCGATTCAGGAGTACTTCGATGGGCGGAACCTCGGCGGCTTCTCGATTGACTACGCCGTCGAAGATCGCGCGCTGGGGACGGCGGGCGGGATCAAGAATGCTGAGGGGTACCTTGACGGCGGACCGCTTGTGGTCGTCAACGGCGACGTACTCTCGGGGCTGAAGCTCAAAGACGTGATAGCCAAGCACCAGGTATCGGATGCTCTGGCGACTATCACGCTTACCAGCGTCGAGGACCCTACGGCCTACGGTCTCGTCGAGGTGGACCACGACATGCTCGTACATCGCTTCCTGGAGAAGCCTGCGGCTGATGAGGTAACGACTAACTTGGTGAACGCGGGCATCTATGTTCTAGAGCCGGAGGTTCTGGAGATGATTCCCGCCAGTCAGGAGGTCTCTATCGAGCGCGAGGTCTTTCCACACCTGCAGGCGGAGGGGCGATTGCGGGCGTACGTATCGAGCTCCTACTGGAGGGATATCGGCACGCCCAAGAGCTATCTCGCCGCTTCCCACGACGTCCTCTCCAGCGCCGTCGGCGCTGGCGAAGACTTCGATTTCCTCCAGGTCCACTCCTCGTCGGTGGTGGGCAAGGGTGTGAAGGTCCTGCCGCCGGTCTCGGTAGCCGCCGGGAGCGTGCTCGGGGATGGGGCTACCCTCGGGGGCCGCTCCTCGCTCGGGCGCGGTTGCAGGATCGGGGAGGGTGCGGTGGTCGAGGGGAGCATCCTCTTCGATGGAGCAGAGGTCGAGCCGGACGCAGTGGTGCGTGGTTCGATCATAGGGCCCAATGCCCGCGTCGGGCAGGAGGCCATCGTCCGCGGCCTATCGGTGCTCGGCGCGAACTGCGTGATTGGCGAAGGCAACGTCCTAGACCAGGGCGTTAGGATAAACCCTGGCGTGGTATTGCCCCCTAGAAGCATGAGTTTCTAGGGGCTGGACAACTAACCAGCACTTCAGCTGATCAGCTATTGGGCTTTTCGCCGCAACGCACTGCATAACTATCAGAGGGGGACGGACTTCGATACAGTAGCCTCGAAAATTGCGAACACGTCGGCAACAACAATCTCCGGCGTCTCACTGAGACCTGACGCCTGATCGCTGATACCTAGTGTCCACCCCTTAACTCGTCGCGCTCGCCGAGCTTTTCTATCCGCAGCGCTGCGTCGGCTGCTCCCGGGGGGTGAGCGACGTTCTCTGCCGGGAGTGCTTTGAGGCTTTGCCCTTCGTGGGTCGTCCCTTCTGTTCTAGGTGAGGGGCGCCCACGGCTTTTGAGGTCTATCCTTGCGACGAGTACAGGAGACGCGACTTCGGGTTCGACGGCGCTTGGGCATCTGTGCGACGCTAGGGGGTGGGGAAGGAAATAGTGCACGCCCTTAAGTACAAAAGGGGTGCGTGCGCGACGTGCAGAAAAGAGGGTTTCAAAACCAGGCGGGGCTCATGGCCGAGGGGGTAGCGGAGAGGATCGGCGCGCTCACTTCCGATAAACTTAAGGTCGTGCGCAGGACCAGGGATCAAGTCGAGCTCTCCGCCGAAGCACGCTTGGGGAACGTCGCAGGAGCCTACGCGTCACGAGGGCCCGTGGTAGGCAGGATCCTCATCGTCGACGGCGTCTTTACTACCGGCGCAACTTTGGGCATGTGCGCCAAAACCCTCCGAAAAGCGGGCGCCAGAGAAGTCCACGCCCTGACCCTGTGCAGGACGGTTTAGCGGTCTGCTATTAGGTAGCGATGGTAGAAGGAGCGAACGGTTCGTGCTCACGCAGCGACGGCGAACCGAAACCGAAAAGCTGACCGCTGAAAGTTGATAGCTGCCGACCGAAGGGAGGCGCAGATGGAGGTAGCGATCAAAGGACGGAACATTTCGGTGACGGAGGCCCTGGAGCGGTACGCTACGGAAAAGGTCGAGCGTGTCCGCAAGTTCTTCGACGACGAGCGCAGCGATGCGCGAGCGGAGGTCGAGCTCTTCCACGAGCGCAACCCGTCCAACCCCGAGCCCGAGGTCGCCGAGACGACCCTATTCATCAACGGTACCGTCCTGAAGGCTAAGGAGGCCTCGGGGGACATGTACGCCTCCATTGATCGCATGTCGGACAAGCTAGAGCGGCAGGTCCGGCGCTACCGGGGGCGGCAGCTCGACCGTTGGCAAGGCCAGAAAAGGTGGCATGCCCCGGCGGAGGCTCCCGGGCCCGTCTCCAGAGAGGACGAGGAAGAAGAGGTAGGGGCACGCATCGTGCGTACCAAGCAGTTCCAGATGAAGCCGATGGCGCCCGAGGAAGCGGCGCTCCAGATGGACCTCCTGGATCACGCCTTCTTCGTCTTCACCAACGCCGATACGAACGAGATAAATGTGGTATACCGGCGCCGTGACGGAAACTATGGGCTTATAGAGCCCGCTTGAGGCAAGCGGACGGGCGTAAGGGCGAGCAGGCCAGACGCTCGAGCGAGGAACGAGACTTTGGCTAATTTGCTTACGAGAATCTTACGCATAGGCGAAGGCCGGAAGGTCAAGGCGCTCCAGAGGGGCGTCGCGGCCGTGACGGCCCTGGAGCCCGAGATAGAGAAGCTCACCGACGACGCGCTTCGGGCGAAGACTGACGAGTTCCGGGAGAGGCTCGATAACGGGGAGACGCTCGACGACATCCTGCACGAGGCCTTCGCCGTCGTGCGGGAGGCTTCTAGGCGCACCTTAGAGATGCGACCCTTCGACGTGCAGGTTATGGGCGGGATCGTCTTGCACGAGGGCAAGATCGCCGAGATGAAGACCGGCGAAGGAAAGACACTCGCTGCCACCATGCCCGTCTATCTCAACGCCCTCTCCGGCAAGGGCGTTCACGTGGTCACCGTCAACGATTACCTGGCACGCCGTGACGCGAACTGGATGGGCGCTATCTACGAGTTCCTAGGCCTGCGTGTGGGCCTGATACAGGACAACATGGGCTTCGATGAGCGGAAGGTGGGCTACTCGGCCGACATAACCTACGGCACCAACGCCCAGTTCGGCTTCGACTACCTCAGGGACAATATCGCGACTAGCGTGGATCGCCTCGTCCAGAGGGAGCTCCACTACGCCATCGTCGACGAGGTCGACTCCATCCTCATAGACGAGGCCCGAACCCCCCTCATAATCTCCGGCATGCCCGAGGGCGCTGCCGACACTTACTACCGCTTCGCCGCCATCGTCCCACGCCTCAAAAAAGGCGAGGACTACGAGGTGGACGAGAAAAAGCGGCAGGTCGCCCCGACCGAGTCAGGCGTCGAGAAGGTCGAGAAAGCTTTGGGCGTCGAGAACCTCTACGATGACGTGAACACAAACCTGGTGAACCACCTGAACCAGGCGCTAAAGGCTTACACCCTCTTCCGCAAAGACGTCGAGTACATAGTCCGGGACGGGAGGGTCTTTATCGTAGACGAGTTCACGGGACGTGTGCTCGAAGGGCGGCGGTACTCCGAGGGGTTGCACCAGGCCATAGAAGCCAAGGAAGGGGTGTCGATCGAGGAAGAGAACCAGAC
>JALZFK010000179.1 GCA_030861585.1 Actinomycetota bacterium
CTCTTAGCTCAGGCGATCAACAAGGAAGTCGAAAGTTGATGGCCGAGCTATAGTAAGGATGGTGACATGTGCGTCGGCTCCCGGAGCTATGCGCTGCAGCGCGAAGAACATCGTGCCGCTTCTCGGAATACGACGTATTAGACTGTCGAGCGAGGCTAAGACTCTTGCTATGCTTGCTCGGTGGCCTCGCGATCCAGGGCCGCAGCATCTCGGGGTTGTCCTTCGCTCACCGCCTGGCCCCTTCGAGCGGGTCTTCCGCCGCGTTGATAGCTTCTTCCAGCCCGTTGACTTGCTCCTCGGTGAGCGCCAACACCTTCATAAATGCGTAGGCCGCAACTCGACGTTCGCGAGGCCCTTGCGTATGATTGTGCCGATCCTCGAGGGATCGTCCAGCGCGCCCGAAGCGTCCTGTGGGTCGTCGAGGTAAGCGAAATCCTACCTCTGGTTTATCCAGCGCGAAACGTGCACCGAAACTCCCCTGCCCACTGAGTGTGGAAAGTTGCCTTTTCGCCCTCCGCCGGAGCTTTATCTCGCGTACCCAGCCTGCACATTTCGGACCATTTCTGGTTCGTTGCGGCCTACGCACCCTTGCTTCCCCGCACGTCCCGGTATAATTTATCGGAGAGGGTGGCGAAAACGCGGCGACGAGGGAGGTTGGATCTTGAGCGAGAGAGTACTACCACAGGACATCATCGAAGGGTACGGGGGCGACGAGCAGAGGCTCTACTCCTACTCGACCCTGATGGGCGTCTTTAACCTGATCTTCGCCCTCTTCCTCTTGGTTGTCAAGGGCACGGGACGGCACATACCTGAGCGGGTGGACACGAAGGACATAGCGCTTCTCGGGGTGGCCACCCACAAGCTGAGCATGATAGGGGCCAAGGACGCCGTTACCAGCCCCTTGCGCGCCCCGTTCACCGAGCTCCAGGAGAAGGAGAGCCCCAAGAATGTCGAGGAGACGCCCCGGGGCGAAGGCCTGCGAAGGTCCATCGGCGAGCTGCTAACGTGCCAGTTTTGCCTCGGTCTGTGGGTGGCTTCCTTCTTGACCTACGGCCTCGTGCTCGTGCCGCGCGTCACCCGCCTGATAGCGACCGTTTTTACCATCCTCACCCTCTCCGATCACCTCCACCAGACCTACAAAGCCCTTACGAAGAGGGCTTGAGAGACTAGGGCTAGAGCAACGGCCGCTAGAGAAGGCGCGAGCCGCAGGAGTTCTAGCGGACAAATCGAACATGCCACGCCGGAGCGCGGCGGAGATCTCTATAGATTGCTTCTCCTCGATGAGGCGGACGAAGCTGGCGCTGGGATCACTGCTTATGGCCCGGAGTTGCCGTTTTGTGAGCCCCGACGCGCTGCATAGGGCTGGACAAAGGTTGTTTTTCTTGCCTGGAGTTATACGGTTGTTCGGCAAGTGTACCTTTTTGGGAGCGTATTTTGAGAAGAATACTTTTCGCGTTTTTCGTGGGGTTGGTCGTCGCGATACTGTGTTCTTGCGCTCCATCCACGGCTTTGGAGAATAAAGCTCCTCGAGAGGACGCCGGCGAAGAGACCACCTCTTCGGAAGAGGGTATAGCTGGCGAGGAAACCACAGAGCCGACCACCTCTGCACCCGTCGCCGATCCCGCTCCGAAGCCCAGCCAGAGCACATCTACGAGCCCGGCGATCGGCGCGTCTGGTATGGTCAGCTCTGCTAACCCCTTAGCCACGCAGGCTGGTCTTGATATCCTCGCCGACGGGGGGAATGCTTTCGACGCGGCGGTGGCGGTGGCGACCAGCTTGGGCGTTGTAGAGCCTATGATGAGCGGCATCGGTGGGTACGGAGCGGTAGTCATCTACGACGCCGAAGAAGGCGAGGCGCGGTTCCTCGATGTCGGTAGCAGGACGCCCGCGACGCTAGACCCGGCCGTGTTCCGTCCCCCAACGCCGGACTTAACAGAAAACCGGTGCGGCGCCAAAGCCGTAGCCACGCCAGGCAACGTCAATGCTTGGGAAACCCTTTCGGAAGATTACGGTGAGCTCGAGTGGCGGCGCCTCTTCGACCCTGCCATCGATCTTGCCGAAGGGGGATACGTCCTCGGCGACATCACCGCCGGGTGGATCGGCGCGGCCTGGTCCGTGTTTCCCGAGAACGCGAAGAGCATCTATGGCAGCGACGGCACGCCCTTAAAGGCGGGAGAACGCCTCGTGCAGGAGGATCTCGGAAGGTCCCTCAGGGTGATCGCCGACCAGGGCGCCGGAGCGATGTACGAGGGCGAGCTGGGCGAAGCCATCGATTCCGCCATGCGAGAGAACGGCGGCTACCTGACCATCGACGACCTGCGCAACAACCGCGCTCGGTGGCGGGACACTATCGGCGTCGACCATCAGGGGTACCAAGTGGTTACGGCCTCCCCCCCGGCCACCTCGTGGAACGCGCTCCTCCGGCTGGGGGTAATGAGCCAGTTCGATCTGCAAGCGCTCGGCCACAACAGCGTCCCGTACCTGCACACTTTCGCGGAGATCAACAAGCAGTCTTCGGCGGCGGCTCGGGATTACGCCGCCGACCCGGAGATAAAAGCTACGCCGCTGGACTTGCTGCTCTCCGAGGAGTACTGGATCGGTATAGCCGCGAAGGTGGACCCTTCACGGGCGTCTGCGTCCGCGCCGTTCGCACCGTTCGGCCAGCCTACGCGTTGTCCGCCCCAGAGTTATTCGTCTACGTACGCGCCAACTAACCCCCCCGATACGCAGGGGCACACCACGCACTTCGTGGTAGCGGATAAAGAGGGGAACGTGGTCAGCGCGACGCAGACTTTAGGCAATATCTTCGGTAGCAAGGTTATGCCGCAAGGTACGGGCATCTGGCTCAACGACGCCCTCGCGTGGTCCCGTTTCGAACCCATGGGGAACGTCTTCGACGTCTATCCCGATCGCCAAAGCCTCTATGCGCTCTGTCCAACCATCGTCATGCGCGACAGCAGACCCGTCATCGCGCTAGGGACCCCCGGCGGCCGCACCATCTCGCAAACCACGCCGCAGATGCTGGCGAACCTGATCGACTTCGACATGGACATCCAGCAGGCCATCGCCACCCCCCGCATCAGTTTCTCGTCTCCGAACGCCCTGGTGGTCGAGGCTAGCATACCGCAGTCCGTTCGCAGCGCGCTGTCGACTCTAGGTCATAACGTAGAGGTGGGTCAGCGAGGCTTGGGCAACGCCCACGGTCTGACCATCGAATACAACTCCGAAGGCAAGCCGGTCCGATTCGCGGGAGGAGCCGACCCACGGGGCGAAGGGGCTGCGGTAGGGTATTAAATCAAGCAACATCTCGCCGCGCAGCTGGGTAGCGAACAGTTGTCTCTACGCGGAACGGCACCTCAATTTTTCGAGAAATTCCACCCACGCTCGGACAAGCCGTACCGTGCGGGGTCCTTGGGCTGCTCGTCAGAGCGGCCCCTCACGGGCTCTTCATCGGGATCATCCGGAACCAGGCGTATGGTAACCCCGCTATGTATGCCCGCCCGAGCCAACATCCGTCTTCCTCGAGGCGCAGTTCGTCGACCAGGAAGGATAATGGTGGGCGGTAGATCAGGGCGACGTGCTCTTCGTGCTGCTTGAGTTCGAAAGGCAACTTCGGTTCGAGGAGCAAGCCGCCGGTACGCCATGACGGGAGGACGTGGGTCGCTCCTCGTCCGTCCCGGATCCGCTTCCAGAC
>JALZFK010000329.1 GCA_030861585.1 Actinomycetota bacterium
GCCCCGAACGAGGACCTCGGCGGGCCTGGGGCGAGAGTTGTAGTTGGAGGCCATCGAGAAGCCGTAGGCGCCCGCACCCATGAGGGCGAGCAAATCTCCCTCAGCGGCATCGGGGAGGTCGCGGTCCTTGGCGAGGTAATCGCCGCTTTCGCAGACCGGACCAACGAGGTCGGCCGGGACCATCGCCACGCCTTCTTTTACGGGGCGGATCTCATGGTGAGCCTCGTAGAGGCTTGGGCGAAGGAGGTCATTCATCCCAGCGTCGGCAACGAGGAAGTTTTTGTAGCCGCTCTTTTTGCGGTAGATTACGCGGGTCAGCAAAACGCCCGCGTTCCCGGCGATATAACGGCCCATCTCGCAGAGTATCTTGGCGTCCGTGGCCTCCAAGGCTGCACGGAGGGTGTCGACGAGCTCCCTGGGAGTGGGCACTTCTTCGTCCTTGTAGCGTATTCCTAAGCCTCCGCCGATGTTGAAGTATTTGATGTCGAAGCCGCGGCGCTTGAGCTCGCCCACAAGTGCGGCACTCTTCTCGACGGCTTCGGCGTAGGGGGTGAGTTTGGTGATCTGGGATCCTATATGCTGGTGCACCCCGATGAGGTCTACGGACCGGTACTCTCTCATCCTCTCGGCGAGCGCGAGAGCCTCGTCTACGCTGATCCCGAACTTGCTGCTGCCCTGGCCGGTCGCGACGTGGGCGTGGGTGCCCGGATCGACGTCGGGGTTGATCCGCAAGGAGACGCGGGCCCTCTTGCCATGGCGGGTGGCTAAGCGTTCGAGGTGCTCGAGTTCGGAGGGCGATTCGACGTTGAAGAGCAAGATGCGCTCGCCCAAGCCTGCCATGAGCTCGTCTTCGGTCTTCCCGACTCCCGCGAAGACGACCTTTTTCGGGTCGAACCCGGCCCTCATGGCCCGGTACAACTCGCCGCCCGATACGATGTCTGCTCCCGCCCCGAAGGAGGCTAAAGTCCTCAAGACCGCCAGGTTGCCGTTCGCCTTGACCGCGTAGCAGACCAAGTGGTCGAGGCCCGAGAATGCCTCATCGAGCTCTCCGTAAGCCCTTTCTAACTTGCCGTGGCTGTAGACGTAGGTAGGGGTGCCTACGTTCTCGGCGATCTCGGAGAGGGCGACGTCATCGCACCGAAGATCACCCTCTCCATAGTAAAAGCCGTCCAAGGTGTATCCTCCTCTTGGTCCTGCGTGCCGCGCTTGGTGTATCCTTCGGCTCTTGAGGCAGCCCCAGGAGCCGGGCTTTTGGGAAGTAAATATACCCCGTGCCGGAGCCCGGCGCGACGCGTCAGAGTGATGAAGATGCCGAGCGAACAGCCAGTACCCGAAACACCGCCTCTTCTGCTCAACCCCGTGCTCGCGGGGCTCCCCGCCTATCCCTTCGTCCGCCTGGACGAGCGCCGCCGGGAGCTCGAAGAGAAGGGCCTTAAGCTCTTCGACTTCGGCACCGGCGATCCCCGCGAGCCGACGGACGAAAAGATCCGGCAAGCACTGATAGAAGGAGTTCCGAAGATCAGCCAATACCCGAGCGTCGCGGGCACGAAGGGGCTGCGCGAGACCTTCTGCGGCTTCATACGCCGCCGCCACGGAGTCGAACTCGACCCCGATACCGAGGTGCTGCCCGCCGCAGGCTCCAAAGAGGCCATCTTCCACGCACCCTTCGCCTTTTTGCACCCGTCGCACGAGCGGCGCGGCGTCGCCTACGGAACCCCGGGCTATCCCGTGTACGAACGTGGCACGCTCTTCGCCGGCGGAGAACCGCTGCCGGTCAGGCTTCGTAAAGAAGACGGCTTTCTGCTAACCACCGGGGCTCTGGACCCCATAAGAACGCGTGTGCTCTGGATCAACTACCCCCACAACCCCACCGGTGCCGCCGCGACCTACCCGTACCTCGAAGAAGTAGCAGCATTCTGCCGCGAGCACGACATCCTCCTCTTCTCCGACGAGTGCTACAACGACGTCTACTCCGGCGCCCCCCCGCCCTCGATCCTCGAAGTGACCAGGGAACGCGTACTCGCCTTCGTCTCCCTCTCCAAAAGGAGCGGCATGACCGGCTATCGCTCCGCGATGATGGCCGGCGACCACGAGCTAATAGCGGTCCTCAAAAGGCTCAGGCCCTCCGTCGGCGCCGCGAGCCCGGGCTTCGTTCAGAAAGCCGCGACCGCCGCGTGGCAGGACGACGCGCACGTCCAGGAGCGCAACCGTGTCTTCTCCGAGAAGCGCGACCTGTTCGTGGACTTCTTCGAGCGGGTGGGCCTGCGCGCGCTGCCCACTGAGGCGGGCCTTTATCTTTGGGCCGAGGTACCGGAAAGGTACGGCGGGGACGACGAAGCCTACGCCCTGCGGTTACTCGAAGAAGGCATCATCGTTTCTCCAGGCTCCTCATTCGGGCCGGGCGGCGAGGGTTACTTCCGGGTTGCTCTCGTGCCAGGGCTAGAGGAGTGCAAAGAGGCGATAGTGTGGTGGGAGGGTCTGAAGGACTGAGGCTCGCGCCCGCCCGTTCCTCGGCGGGCTGCGGTTAGCTAGCATGGTGTCCTGCTAAACTGGCGCACGATCTGACACCTAACTCTTCTACACCGGAGGGAACGTCGCGAGCATGAGGGAGCAGATAGAGGCCGCATTCGAGGACCGGGCGTTGCTGGAGAAAGAGGAGCACCGTCGAGTGGTGCACGATGCTATAGGCGCGCTTGACTCGGGGAAGCTCAGGGTCGCGGAGAAGATAAACGGGGAGTGGCGCTCGAACGCGTGGGTGATGAAGGCGATCTCCCTGTACTTCGCTGTCGCCGAGATGAAGACGATCGAGGCGGGGCCGTTCGAGTACCACGACAAGATCCCCACGAAGAAGAACCTCGCGGAGGCTGGGGTGCGCGTGGTCCCTCCAGGGACGGTCCGCTACGGCGCGTTCGTCGAGCCGGGTGTCGTAGTGATGCCGGGTTACGTCAACATCGGAGCGCACGTTGGCAGCGGCACGATGGTCGACACCTGGGCGACGGTAGGCTCGGGCGCCCAGATCGGACGCAACGTCCACCTCGCCGGCGGCGTTGGCATCGGCGGCGTCTTGGAGCCGCCGGGCGCTATGCCGGTCGTTGTAGAGGATGGGGCTTTTATCGGCTCGCGAGCCGTAGTCGTCGAAGGGGTGCGGGTCGAGGAGGAGGCGGTGTTGGGGGCGAACGTGGTGCTCACGGCCTCGACCCAGATCATCGACGTCACCGGCCCCGAAGAGGTCGTGTACAGGGGCCACGTCCCGGCCCGTAGCGTCGTCGTAGCCGGGACCCGGACGAAAGAGTTCCCCGCCGGCTCCTACCAGCTCCAGACGGCCCTAATAATCGGCCAGCGACGGGCTTCCACCGATCAGAAGACCTCCCTAAACGAGGCCCTGAGGCAGTTCGGGGTGAGCGTGTGAGGGAGAGGCTGCTGGAAGCCCTGCTCTTTTTTCTCGAACGCCCGAGCGTAACCGGCGAGGAAGGGAAGCTCTGCGACGAGCTGGAGGCACGTCTCAGCGCTACGCCTGGCTGGCGCATCGAGCGGATCTCGAACAACCTCGTCCTGAGCCGCACGGCCCCGGACGTTTCGCGGGAGCGCCTAGTCTTCGCCGGCCACCTAGACACCGTACCGGAGCCGGCGGGTGGTTTGCTGGTGCGGGTCGAAGGGGATCGCGTCTACGGCCGGGGGGCTTCCGATATGAAGGCCGGTGACGCCGTGATGCTCGCGCTCGTGGAGACCTTCCGCTGGGAGGGATCTTGGGCCGAGCCCGTGCTCGTATTCTACGAGCGAGAGGAGGGGCCATACGTCGAGAACGGCCTCGAGGTGGTCTTCGAGGCGTGCCCGTGGGTCCTGGACGCGGAGCTAGCCTTCCTGCTAGAGCCGACAGGAAACGCGCTAGAGGTCGGGTGCGTGGGTACGGCGCAGGTCGAAGTGACCTTCGAGGGTAGGCCTGCCCACTCGGCCCGGCCGTGGCTTGGAAACAACGCCCTCACCGCGGCGGGCATGTTCCTCGCGGAGCTGCACGAGCGCCCTGCGGAGAAGGTGGTCGTGGATGGGCTCCCGTTCTACGAGGTTCTCACGCCCACGATGGCGCGGGGCGGCCAGACCAAGAACGTCGTGCCGGACGAGTTCTGGATCAACGTCAACTACCGCTTCGCCCCCGGCAAGGGCCTCGAGGACGTAAGGCGCGTCTTCGACGGGCTGCTCGCGAAAGCTGGAGGCCAAGCCCGGTACGAGATCCAGGACTTTGCCCCGAGCGGGTCGGTCGATCTGGATCATCCTTTGCTACAAGGTCTCGTCTCCGGCGGTCTAGAGGTGCGCCCGAAGCAGGCCTGGACCGACGTCGCCCGCTTCGCCCATCGCGGCGTCGCCGCCGCTAATTTCGGCCCCGGCCTGCCGGCTCAGGCCCACCAGCAGAGAGAATACGCGGAGCTGCCGCTCCTCTTCGAGGGCTACGAACGTCTCCGCGCGTTCTTGGAGGGGAACGGGCCATAGCAGAGAGGCCG